>QMMC01000214.1 GCA_003647065.1 Deltaproteobacteria bacterium
CGAACGCCAGTTCATCGAGCGCACCATCCGCGTGAACTTCCGCCAATCTTCCGGCGTCGTGGTGATCATCACCCGCAGCTGCCGCGGGGTCACCTGCCCGGCAGTGGACGGAGACATCGCCCTCAGCGAGTGCCTCGGCGGGCGGTGCGTCGACCCAGCGTGCACCCAAGGCGACGAAGATGCCTGCGGGGAGGTCCAATGCGACACCGTCGCGGACTGCCCGGCCCCGGCCCCATGCGCGGCGGCGGTTTGCGAATCCGGCGTCTGTTTCGCGCGGGCGCTCCTCGACGGCTGCAGCGACGGAGAGTACTGCGACGCATCGACGGGGTGCCTACCGCTACCGATGACGACCGACGCTGGCCCCCCCGACGGAAGCATGGACGCCGGGGATGCAGCCGACACCGGCCCGGCGGGCTGCACCACGGACGGCGAATGCGACGACGGACTCGACTGCACCGCCGACTCCTGCGACGCGGGGACCTGCGTGAACACCGGAGATGATTCAGCGTGCACCGCGGGGACGGGAGGCCTGTGCATCGAAGGGTTCGGGTGTCAGTACGACGGGTGCAGCCCCAGCACCTGCGTCGCCGGCGCCTGCGAGGTGGCCCGGTGCGACGGCGATACGTGCGTCATCGACAGCGCCTGCACCGCATCTGAGATGTGCTGCGGTGGTTCCTGCGTGGCCCTCGGCTGCGAGGACGGGGACGTATGCACCGACGACAGCTGCGGCGCGGCGGGTTGCCTGAACACCCCCAACTCGGAGGTCTGCAACGACGGCACCTTCTGCAACGGTCCCGACACCTGTGGTGGTGGGACCTGCTCGGTCCACGGCGGCGACCCCTGCAGCGGCGGCTCGTCGTGCAATGAGCCGACGGATACCTGCGTAGGATGCCTGACCGACGGCGACTGCCCGGCGGACATCATCGGCCCTTGGGGGGCCTGCGGCGGGTTCGGCAATACCTGCGACGAAACCGGCACCCGGTCGCGCACCATCACCAGCTACAGCTGCAGCGGCAGCACCTGCGTCGGGTCCGACCGGACCGACACCGGCGCGTGCTCGCGGACGACCGGCGGCTTGAGCTGCGGGACGACGACTTTCAGTGCCTGGGGGGCCTGCAGCGACTACACCGGGACCTGCGGCGAATCGGGAACGCGGTCGCGGACGCGAACCGACCGGGTGTGTGGCAGCGGGACCTGTGGAGACGTCAACAGCCTGGACAGCGGCTCTTGCGTACGTGACACCGACGGCTCGTCCTGTGGCAGCGCCACCTACGGCACTTGGGGCTCCTGTGGCGGTTACGCCAGCACCTGCGATACGACCGGCACCCGCTCGCGGTCCGAGACCACCTACACCTGCGTAGCGGGCACCTGCGACAGCGCCGCCGGCACCGACACCGGCTCGTGCTCCCGCAGCACCAACGGCACCTCCTGCGCCAGCACCACCTACGGCGCCTGGGGCGCTTGCGGCGGGTACAGCAGCACCTGCGATACGACCGGCAGTCGCTCGCGTTCGCAAACCACCTACACGTGCTCGAGCGGCTCGTGCAGCGGTACGGGCGGCACCAACAACGGCTCCTGCTCCCGGGCCACCAACGGCACCGTCTGCAGCGCCACCACCTACGGCGCTTGGGGCGCCTGCGGCAGCTACAGCGGCACCTGCGACGAGACTGGCACCCGCGCCCGGACCCAAACTGACTACGCCTGCTCGAGCGGGTCGTGCAGCGGCACGGGCGGCACCGACACGGGGGGCTGCTCGCGAGATACCGACGGCACCGGCTGTGGCATGACCACCTACGGCGCCTGGGGAGCCTGCAGCGGATACACCAGCACCTGCGACGAGACCGGCACCCGCACCCGCACCCAGACCGACCGCGTCTGCACCACTGGGGCGTGCACCAACCAAAACAGCCCGGACGTAGGTGCTTGCTCGCGGACGACGGATGGGAACGGCTGCAGCAACTGGCCCGGCGGCTGCCGGATAGGCAACTGCAGCGGCGGGTCGTGCAGCTACAGCAACTCCGAATGCAACTTCCCCCGCACCTGCTGCGAACCGGGCATCTGCGTCTGCGACGGCTGCGAATGCCCATAGGGTCCCCAGGGAAGGACCCTTAGCGAAGAATCAGCGCGCTTCAGGGTTGAGTCTGACCGCCGTCGGACCTATGAACGGCGCCATGCCGACGCAACGCGCCCTCTCCGCCACGCTTTCCCCAGCCCTCCTCCTCGCCCTCGCCCTGCCCCTCCCCGCCCTCGTGGGCTGCGGAAGCTGTGAGGACGACGGATCCACGGAGAGCGCCGAAGGCACGGCCGAGCCCGCCGAGCCCGCCGAGCCCGCCCTCGAGCCCCTCTTGGCCCTGCCCGAGTCGGTGGAATTCGACGAGGCCAAGATGGTCCTCGGCCGGGCGCTCTACTTCGATACGCGGCTCTCCGGGGACAACACCATCTCCTGCGCGACCTGCCACGAGCTCGGCCACGGCGGCGCGGAGCCCCGGGCCGTCTCGACCGGCATCGGCGGCGCCCAAGGCCCGATCAACTCCCCGACGGTGCTCAACGCCCGCTACAACCTCGCCCAGTTTTGGGATGGCCGGGCAGTGGACCTCCAGGCCCAGGCCAGCGGCCCCGTCGCCAACCCCGGCGAGATGGGCTCGACCTGGGAGCAGGTCCTCGAGGAGCTGAAGGCGGTGCCTGGGTACGCCGAGCAATTCGGGGCGCTCTATGACGATGGCATCACCGAGGCCAACGTCACCGACGCCATCGCCGAGTACGAGGGCACGCTCATCACGCCCTCCCCCTTCGACGCCTACCTGCGCGGAGACGAGAGCGCGATTTCCGAAACCCAGCGCCGCGGCCACGAGACCTTCAAAGAGGTCGGCTGCACGGCCTGCCACACCGGCATCAACATCGGCGGCAGCATGTACCAGAAGATGGGCCTGGTCCGTGACTGGTTCGGCAGCCTCGACCGGGAGATCACGGAGGCGGCCGCCGGTCGATTCAACCACACCGGAGAAGAGAGCGACCGCCACTTCTTCAAGGTCCCTACCTTACGCAACGTGGCCAACTCGGCACCCTACTTCCACGACGGGTCCGAAGAGGACCTCGCCGGAGCGGTCCGCACCATGGGCACCTACCAGCTCGGCGTCGAGCTCAGCGACGCCCAGGTAGGGGACATCGTCGCCTTCCTCGAGTCGCTGACCGGGGAGCTCCCGGCCCACGCGGCGCTGCCCGAGGGCGGCATCCCCGAGGGGCCAGAGGGTGAAGCCGCCGAAGGCGCCGAAGCCGCGGCCACCGCCGAATAGACGCATCGGCGCTCAGTAGCGCGGCTCCGCACGGCTTCGCCGGGTCTACTGGGCCGTCATGTGGGCCGTGCTACAATTTCTCATGGCTTACCATCGGTCTTTCCACTGGGGAACTGGGCTCGCGCTGCTCTTTGGCCTCACCGGCTGCGGTCTGATCCTCGAGACCACGCCGGCCCCGGCGCCGACAGACTCCGGGCGCAGCGACGCCAGAACGGGCGACGCGGGCCCCGAAGACTCCGCGGCCGCCGACTCGGGCGCGGACGACACCGGCGCGCCACCTCCGGTCCTCGACGGGGGTCCCGAGGGTTGCGGGTCGAGCGACGAGTGCGACGACGGCAACCCGTGCACGACCGACAAGTGCATCGAGTCCGCGTGTGACAACACGGACAACTCGGAGAGCTGCGATGACGGGGTCTTCTGCAATGGCCCCGACAAGTGCGATGAGGGTTCCTGTTCGGTCCATGAGGACGACGACCCGTGCGGTTCAGGGACGGTCTGCGACGAGGCCGTCGCGGCCTGCGTGGGATGCATCGAGACCTCCGACTGCCCCGACGAGACCACGGGCGATTGGGGAGCGTGCGTGGGCTTTGCCGATGTTTGCGGCGAAGCCGGAACGCGCACGCGCACCACCACCAGCTACGTCTGCGACACCGCCAGCGGAACCTGCATCGACACGGACACTTCGGAATCCGATGGGTGCATGCGCTCGATCGACGGCACGACGTGCGCGATGTCTGCCGAGTCGGGCTGGAGCACGTGCGGGCTCTTCGACACGGTGTGCGACACGACCGGTACCCAATCGCGCACGGTGGTCGACTACGCCTGCGCCGCGGGGACTTGCGGCGATGACACCAGAACCGAAAGTAGACCGTGCGCCCGTATGACAGACGGGTACGATTGCATCAGGCCTAATTGCAACTTCGGAACCTGCAGCGGCTCCGGCGTCTGTGTGGACATCGGAGGCGATTCCTGCCTGGCCACGAGCCGCATCTGCTGCGGCAACGGCCTCTGCGCTCGTTCCTTCAGCGAGTGCTGACGGGCGCAGCCCCGCACAAGGCAATTAAGCAACCGCGCGTCCCCAACACTCGGGCGCGATTGCGCCCGGTTCGGTCTCTTCCGACGGCATCATTGAAGCTGCCTTTACCGAGGCGATATCGGTCGGAAGAGACCGGACCGGAAGGACGGATCGCGCCGCCCCCCTAGGTCTAAGCTAGTAGATAAGGAGGTGTATTCGCCTCGGTCTCGTTCGCGGAGTCCCTCCCCTCCGCACGTGCGTGAATGCACGAGCGCGCGAACGGAAGCAAGGGTCAGGCGCGGAGAAGTTCGAGAAAAATGATCGACGATCCCGTCCGGGGACGGATCACGAATCATCCCTCGGTTCCGTTTTGCATTTCATTCCGAACACGTAGCCTTCGAACATGATCCGACGTATCGACGGGGATCCGTTTGTCTCAGAGCGGACGCGACGGATCGGATTGCGATCCGTCGCGCGATCACCCTTTCACACACATCACCTGCTTGAGCTCGGCGACAACCGACACCGAGTCCCGTTGGTTGGCCATCACCCGGTCGATGTCCTTGTACGCGCCGGGGATCTCGTCGAGGACCGCGCGGTCTTTGCGACACTCGACGCCGGCGGTCTGGTCGGCGAGGTCTTCGAGGCTGAAGCTGCGCTTGGCCTGGCCGCGACTCATGCGTCGCCCGGCCCCGTGACTCGCCGAGTGAAACGAATCGGCACTACCGCACCCGCGCACGATGAACGAACGCGTCCCCATCGACCCGGGGATGATGCCGAGCTCCCCTTCCCGGGCGCTGATGGCGCCCTTACGGGTGACCAGCACGTCCTCGCCGAAGTGAGTCTCCTCGGAAACGTAATTATGATGACAAACGATCGGGTCCTCGAAGCGGACCTCGGCGAACATCTTGCGGACGATGTCCTGATAGAGCGCAAGCATGACCTCGCGGTTCGCCTTGGCGTAACGCTGGGCCCAGAAGAGGTCGCGCCGATAGGCCTGCATCTCGGCCGTGCCCGCGAGGAAGACCGCGAGGTCCCGGTCCGGGAGCTTCTGATTGTGAGCCAGCTTGCGTGCCCGGCCGATTTGGTGCGCACCGCGGCCATGCCGCAGCCGATGTCCACGCCGACCGCGTGCTTGAAGACCCACGGCAAGGCGGCGATGTTGCGCAGCTGATCGAGGGCGGCGCTGCCCACGTCCTCGAGGTCGGACCAGAACGTCAACGTTTTTTCCTTTGAGCTTCGAGATGCACATGGCGGCCTCTGCGTCCCGATGGAATTGGAGGACCGAGAACGGGGGGCGCACACCAGTGGGTCCGATCGTCCGGTCGTCAAGGGCGTGCCCATCACCCAAGCGGCCACCCTTGCATCTTTTGCGTCGGTGCTTACGTCCGGATCAAGCGCGAGACAGAGTCAAAAGGGAGAGTTTCATGACGGATGCACGGGTACACATCGTGGTAGGCGACGACTTCGGGGACCCGGGGCGCCTCGCCATTCTCGAAGCGCTTCGACGAGGTCGTAACGCCCATTTGCACGTCACCCACGTCGTCCCCAATAAGGGGACCGTCGCCGCCGAGGCCGATATGGCCAAGTCCGCGGACGGGCTCTGGAAGCGCATCTCCGAGATCGGCGCCGAGGTCATCGGCCTCGAGGCCGCGGACATTTCGATTCACGTGCGCCTCGGGGAGCCGGTCGAAGCCCTCAACCAGGTCGCGGCCGACTATGGAGCCGACCTGATCATCGTCGGGACCAAAGACGCCAAGGGGCTCAAGAGCCTCGGCTCGGTCGCCACGGGGCTCATCCACCACGCCAACTGCTCGGTCCTCGTGGCGCGTCCGCGAAACCACGAGATGATTCGCAAGTCGGACCACCCGGACCCGCCGCGCCCGGGCCAGGACGTGCACGAGGGCCGCGTCGACAGCGGCTACCAGGGCTCCCAGCGCGTGAGCTGGAACCCCGCAAACACCGGGGTGCGCATGTTCTGAGAGGCTCCGTGGACCGCAGCCCGGCGCCTCCCTGTTGGAGTGCTGAAATTGCGTTAGGCTGCGCCCCATGTCGAGGCTCTCTTGGATCTTGGTCGCCGTCCTCACGGCATCTTCACTCGCGGCGTGTGGCGATGACGACGGGGCGGCCGACACCGGCGTCGTCGACGGCGGCGGCGACGCCGACGCGATGGACTCGGGGCCGCCAGACCCCCCGGCTCCGGCGCCCCTCGACGGCGTAGACCAGACAGCGCGGCGCGTCATCCCCGGCCTGAGCGGCCACGCCTACGTCGTGCGCGTCGAGCACAACGCGCCCCACGTCTACGCGGAGAACCGCGAAGACGCCTGGCGCGTCTTCGGCTTCGTGATGGCCCAAGACCGCTTCTTCCAGATGGACCTCACGAGCCGCCTCTCGACGGGCACGCTGACTGAGATCCTCGGCGACGCGGCCCTCGAGACCGATTTCGAGAACCGCTTCAACGGCGCCGCCCGGGTAACGGACCTGGCGGTCGCGGCCCTCAGCCCCGAGGAGGCCGCGGAAGTCGATGCCTTCGCCGAGGGCATCAACGCGTATCTCGACGGAGTGCGCAATCTACGCATCGTCGCGCCCCGGGAGCTCCAGCTCGCGTCCCTCATCTTCGGCCTCCCGAACGTGAACTCGCTCCTCGTGGACTGGGATCGCCGCTCTGTCATGGGAGCCATCTCTTCGCTCCTCTACGGCACCAGCTTCGAGACCGGAGATGTCCGCCGAACGAGCGCGATGGAGAGCGTCTCCTCGCTCTTCGAAGGCTTCCCCGACCGCGCCCTTCGACAGGCCGGCCTTCAAGCCGACATCATCGACCACTACGCGCCGCCGAACGCATCGCAATCGGCGGCAGGATGGGGCCTCGACACGGCCGGCTCGGTCGCCGCACCGCTCATCGGACCGCGCCCAGCTCGGCCGACTCCCCTCGACGTCGTCGTCCCCGAGCGCACCGTCATCGAGCGCCTCGAGTCCCACCTCACCCACTTCAATACGCTCCGCGGTCGCGATGAGAACGAGGGTTACGGCTCGAACGTATGGGCCATCATGGGGAGCGCGACCGCCGACGGACGGGCGATCCTGGCGTCCGACGGTCACCTCTCCCTCACGACCCCCTCCCTCTTCTGGTCGATTGGAATCGACACCCAGCTGATGGGCGCCGCCGCCGGAGAAGACACACGCATCGTCGGCACCACCCTCCCGGGCTTGCCGGTCGTCGGTGTCGGCACCAACGGCCGAGTGGCCTGGGGCCTGACGGCGTACTTCGCCGACGTCACCGACTGGTACACCGAAGAGCTCGTCCTCGACGCCGCCGGCATGCCCCAGGGTGCGATATTCGAGGGCACCGAGCGCCCCCTGGTGCGCGTCGATGAGGTCTACGAGATCGCCAACGTCGACGCCCTCGGCAGCGTCGGCCGCACCGAGACCATCCCCCGGTTCCAGACCTTCGACGGCCGCATGATCAACTCGATCGAGGGCCGCGTGGTAACCGCCGACGAAACCCTCGCTCCCGGCGAGACCCGCCTCAACATCATGGGCGACCTCATCGTGCCCGGCGACGAAGACGGCGACGGCGTGATCAGCGCCGTCAGCTTCTACTACGGCCCCTTCGACGGGGGGACGATCCTCCACGGCTTCCGCGGGTTCGAATCCGCCGACACGGCTGAAGATTTCCGTCAGTCGATGCGCCACTTCATCGGCTACGCCGGCTCCTTCGCCGCCGCCGACCGCGAAGGCTCGGTCATGTACAGCGGCTACCACGCCGTCCCGTGCCGGGACTATCTGCCCCGAGACGCGGGCACCAACGTGTGGATCGCCGGCGCCGACCCGCGGCGCCTCATCGACGGCACCCAGTACGGCGCGTGGTCCATTCCCCTCGACGCCCAGGGGCGGGTCGATGAAGCCGCCGCGGCAGCGGGTGGACCGACCGCGTGCGCGGTTCCCTTCGACCAGTGGCCCCAGGCGCTGAACCCCGCCAAGCAGTACGTCCACCACGCCAACAACGACCCCGGCGGCATCGCCACGGACAACGACATCTTCGACGACCCCTATTACATCGGCGGGCCGTGGATTGAAGGTTACCGTGCAGCGCGCATCGAGGAGCTCGTCCAGGGCGCCATCGCGGACGGCACCGCGAACCTCGAGCTGATGCAGGACATGCAGGCCGACCATCACTCGAACCTCGGCGAAGACTTCGCGAGCATCCTCGTCGAGGCCATCGACGAGGCGCGTACCGCCGCCGCGGGAACCCCCGCCGCCGGGTCTCCCGAGGCGCGCCTCGCCGCGCGGTGGGCCGCCGCGAGCGCCGATTACATCGCAATCGAAGGCCGCATGGCCGCGTGGACCAGCGCCGGGTTCCCGACGCCATCGGGGGTCGAGACCTTTTACAACGTGGTTCAGCCCGGTGACGTCGCCAGCAGCGTGGCGACGACGCTCTTCCACTCGTGGTTCTCCCAGTACACCAACCTCGTCATGAACGACGAGGGCATCAGCTCGAAGCTCTCTCCCGCCGTCACCGGCGACACGTATCGCCTCAGCACCATCGACATCCTCCTGCGAGGCCGCGGCGCCGGCAATCCCCTGAGCCTCGGCTCCTGGAACCCGGCCACCGAAGAGAGCGTCTTCTTCGACGACGTGACCACCGCCGAGGTCGAGTCGAGCCACGAGATCGCCATCCGGGCCCTCGACGAGGCCCTCGCCTACCTGCGCTCCGATCCCACGGCACCCGGCGTCGGCGGCTACGGCTCGACCGACATGGACGACTACATCTGGGGCCTGCGCCACATGGTGCGCTTCGACTCACTGCTCGGTGACTTCCTCGGCGACGACCCGAGCTATGGGCCCCTCGTCGAGGAGTTCCGGATCACACCGGAGCGTTTGCCCCTCGCCGACGGAATCACCGCTGGGGACCCGCGCTTCGAGCTGCCCTACTTCCCGCGGCCCGGAGACCAACTCGAGATCGACTCCGCCAACCCGGGCTTCAATCTCCGAGACTGGACCCACGGCTCGGGCGCAGTCTCCCGGATGGTGATCACCCTGGGCGCCGACGGCGTGACCGGGGAGAACATCATCCCCGGGGGCCAGAGCGGCTTGCCCGCGAGCCCCTACTTCGACGACCAAACGGTGAAGTGGTTGGCCAACGAGACCACCCCGATGCGCATGACCCCCGACGAAGTGGTCGCGGGAGCCATCGGTCTCGAGCGATTCGCCCCGGAGTAGGCAAGTCAGAGAGTTATGGGCGCGATGCGTAGCCCCCGTGTCGCGCTCGCGATTTGAGCTAGGCTGACATCCATGGTGAAGCTCTTTGTTCTTTTGGTCGTCTCGTGCACGGCGATCTCACTTACGGCGTGTGGCGATGATGACGGCGGGGCCGATACCGGCATCGCCGACAGCGGCGGCGACGCTGACGCCATGGACTCGGGGCCCCCGGATCCACCGGCCCCGGCCCCCCTCGACAGCGTCGACCAGACGGCCCGGCGCATCATCCCCGGCCTGACTGGCCACGCCTTCGTCGTACGCGTCGAGCACAACGTGCCCCACGTCTACGCAGAGAACCGCGACGACGCCTGGCGGGTCTTCGGCTACGTGATGGCCCAGGACCGCTTCTTCCAGATGGAACTCGTCACGCGCCTCGGTCAGGGACGCCTCGCCGAGCTCCTCGGGGAAGCAGCCCTCGACTTCGACATCGAGAATCGCATGAACGGCACCACCCGGGTGGCGGACCAGCTCGTCGCGGACCTGACTCCGGAGGAGGCGGCAGAGGTCGACGCCTTCGCCGAGGGAATCAATGCTTACCTTGAGGGGGTCCGCAACCTACGGATCGTCGCCCCCCGGGAGCTCGAGCTCGCCGCCATCTTCTTCGCCCGTAGGAGCGTCAACGAGATGCTCGTCGACTGGACCCGGCGCGATGTCATGGCCGCGGCGGCGACCTTCCTCTTCGCCACCAGCTTCGAGACGGCAGACGTCAGCCGCACCCGGGCCATGGAGCGCGTCGCCTCGGCCTTCGAAGGTTTCCCGGACGTCGACCTCCGTCGAGCGGGGCTCCAAGCCGACATCATCGACCACTACGCGCCGCCGAATGACTCCCAGTCCGCTGCCGGCTGGGGGCTCGAGACGAGTGGTTCGGTCATGGCACCGCTCATCGGGCCCCGGCCAAGTCGCCCCACCCCCCACGGCGTCGTCGTCCCCGAGGCGGGGGTCCTCGACCGCCTCGAGGCCCACCTCGCGCACTTCAGCGCATTCCGAAGCCGCGACGACAACGAGGGCTACGGCTCGAACATCTGGGCCGTCATGGGGAGCGCGACCGAAGACGGCCGGACGCTCCTCGCCGCCGACGGCCACCTCACCCTCAGCACCCCGGCCCTCTTCTGGTCCCTCGGCATCGACACCGTCCTGATGGGTGCCGACACCGGCGAGACTACCCGCCTGGTCGGCAGCACCTTCGCGGGCATGCCGATCATGGGTGTCGGCACCAACGGCCGGGTCGCCTGGGGCCAGACCGCCTACTTCGCCGATGTCACGGACTGGTATACGGAGGAGCTCGTCCTCGACGCCGACGGCATGCCCACGGCGTCGATGTTCGGGGGGAGCCAGCGTCCCCTCGTTCGCGTCGACGAGGTGATCGAGGTCGCCGACGTCGAGACCATCGGGAGCGTCGGCCGAACGGTGACGCTCCCCCGCTTTCAAACCTTCGACGGTCGCATGATCAATTCGATCGAGGGTCGGACCGTCACCGCTGACGAGACCCTCGCCGCAGGGGAGACCCGTCTCAACATCATGGGCGACCTGATCGTCCCCGGCGATGAAGATGGCGATGGGGTCATCAGCGCCGTGAGCTTCTACTACGGTCCCTTCGACGGTGGCTCGATCCTCCGCGGCTTCCGGAAATTCCAAGAAGCCGACACGGTCGAGGACTTTCGCCAGTCGATGCGCCACTTCATCGGCTATGGCGGCTCGATGATGGCCGCGGACCGCGAGGGCTCGGTGATGTACAGCGCCTACCACGCCGTTCCCTGCCGCGAGTACCTACCGCGTGACGCGGGCACGAACGTGTGGATCGCCGGGGCCGACCCGCGGCGTCTGATCGACGGCACCCAGTACGGCGCCTGGTCCATCCCCCTCGACGCCCAGGGACGGGTCGATGAGGCCGCGGCCGCCGCGGGTGGCCCCGAAGCCTGCGCTGTGCCCTTCGACCAGTGGCCCCAGGCATTGAATCCGTCCAAGCAGTACGTGCACCACGCCAACAACGACCCCGGCGGCATCGCCACCGACAACGACATCTTCGACGACCCCTACTACATTGGCGGGCCGTGGATCGAAGGCTACCGCGCCGCCCAGATCGAAGACCGGCTCCAAGACACCATCGCGGCGGGCACCGC
>QMMC01000215.1 GCA_003647065.1 Deltaproteobacteria bacterium
CCCAAGCGAGGTCGTGCCGGTCGCGAGCAGCCCGCGCAGCCTATCTTTATAGGTGAGCAGGCAGCGCAGCGAGCGGTGCGAGATCGCGCCGGGTATCGCGACCCAGGCGATGCTGTTTAGACGAAGGGCCCGATGCGCCTTCGGCCCACGATGAAGCGCTTGCGGACTTCGCGAGCGACGTGCTCCCGGAGGTGCTGCCACATCGCGTCGCTCATCTCGTGAGGCACGTCTTCGAAGGTGCGTACCGTGGCGGCGAAGCCCCGGGCTTCGAGCTCTCGAGTCGCGCGGACGGTGCGCGACGCCGAAAGCACCGGGTCGTCGGCGCCGTGGAGGGCCCGGATCATCGGGTACGTCGTGTGTTCTCGGCGTTGCTCCGGCATCAACGAGGGCGGCAGCCACCCCGCCAGGGGAAAGGCGGCGCCGACGACCTCGGGGTGATTCACGGCGAGGGTGTAGGTGAGCATGCCCCCTTGGGAGAACCCCATCACGATGGGGGAGCCCAGGGTCCGGTGGCGGTCCTGGAGCCCCTCGATCAGGTTCGCGAGGTGGGCTCCGGTCTCCCGGAGGGCCTCGACGAGCTCCGGTGACTCGCCGTCCCGGGCGCTCACCGGGAGCCAGCTGAAGCCGAATCCGTACCTCGACGGGGCCCGGGGAACGATCAAGCGCACGGGGTCCTCGAGGCCCATGAAGCGACCCCGGGGCGTATGCGGGCGATCGCCCCGGCCGTGGAAGAACACGATCATGGGAAGGTCGGCGTTGGCCGCGGTGCCGACGGGTACGACCTCGAGGTAGTCGATACCCAGGAGCCGAAGCTCCCGGACGACTACGTCGCCGGCATCCGGACTCCACTCTCCGGCCGTGTGCGAAGCGACGCAGGAGCTTTGGGCTGCGGCGGTCAGCGTCACCATAAACAGCAAGGTGCGAACCACGATGCTCTTTACAGGCAAGGCTCGTTCCAGACGGTACTTCTAGTGCTTTTCACAGGTAGGACGCTTATGCGTGAACCTCCTGCGATGTAACACCGGACATCCCTGTCGCACTTCCCGAGCCGAAGCGTGTCTCCTTGGCACACCGCCGGGCCGCGCATCGTACGGCCGGTTGATGGCCAAGGCCGGGCCTACTCGGCGGCTGTACCGGGCGGAAGCGCTGCTTCCTCGGTCTCGGGCTCGGCTTCGGACGAATCGGTGTCGGTGTCGGTGTCGGCGTCGGTGTCGGTGTCGGCGTACTTCGCTGCGTAGGCCTCTGCCTTTGGGCAGGGCTCTGCATCGGCCTCTGCCTCTGCTTCTGAGTCGGCCTCTGCTTCTGAGTCGTCCGCGGTGCCGGAGACCAGGGCGTCATCGGCAGGGAAGAGGATCTCCTCGAGGCGGGCGAGGAGCGGGTGCAGAGACTCTCGGTCGAGGGCGCTCACGGCGACTCCGCCTCGGGCCTCGGCGATCGAGTGGGCGTGTCCAGGTTCGACTGCGTCGGCCTTGTTGCAGACCAGGAGCCGCGGGGTGCGGTCGAGGTCGAGCTTGAGCAGGAGCTCCTCTGTCGTCTTCATGTGTTCGTCGAAGGCGTCGTCCGACACGTCGACGACATGTAGGATGAGGTCGGCGTCCGCTGCCTCTTCGAAGGTCGCGCGGAACGCGTTGAAGAGGTCCTTCGGCAGGTCGCGGATGAACCCGACCGTGTCCGTGATTACGACTTCCCGTTCCTCCGGGAAGCGGATCCGGCGTGAGCGCGTGTCGAGGGTGGCGAAGAGCTTGTCCTCGACGAGCACGTTGCTCTCGGTGAGTTGGTTCAGGAGGGTGCTCTTCCCGGCGTTCGTATACCCGACCACCGCCACCACCGGAACGCCTCGCCGGGTCCGGCGCTGGCGTCGCTGCTTGCGCTGCTTGGCGAGCTTTTTCAGCGCCAACTTCAGGCGGGTGATGCGCTCTCGGGCCCGGCGCTTGCCGACCTCGAGCTTCGTCTCGCCGGGGCCCCGGCCTCCGATGCCGCCGGCGAGGCGGCTCAGGCCGTCGTCCTTCGCGCCGAGGCGCGGCAAGAGGTAGTGCATCTGGGCTAGCTCTACCTGGAGCTTGCCGTCCCGGCTCTCGGCCCGCTGGGCGAAGATGTCCAAGATCAGCTG
Organism: Deltaproteobacteria bacterium; assembly: GCA_003647065.1. Classification (GTDB taxonomy): domain Bacteria; phylum Myxococcota_A; class Polyangia; order Polyangiales; family B10-G4; genus B10-G4. The sequence continues at coordinate 2,111 of QMMC01000215.1, forward strand.
CGTCCGGTCGAGGACCTTGAGGTCGGTCATCTGCGCGATGGCGGCCCCCTGCCGGGGAGAGAGATTTCGGTCGATGATCAGCACCTCGACGTCGAGCTGCATTGCCCGGATCACGACCTGCTCGAGCTTGCCTTTGCCGAGCACGTACTTGGGGTCGACCTGGTCGCGGACCTGCAGGACCGTGTCGGCGACTTCGACACCGGCGGTACGCGCGAGCTCGGCGAGCTCGGCGAGGGAGTCCTCGGCGCGGGAGGCGTGGCGTTTGTCACAGACGTGTACGAGGATCGCTCGGCCGTCCTTCGCCTCGACCTGCCGGGTCTTCGCCACCCGTGCGAATTCTTCTTCGAGGGCGAGGACGATCGCCTGGGGATTGACGTCGGCCTTCTGGTACGGAGTGGGCCCGTAGGTCTGGTGAGGCGAGGACCGCTCCCCGGGCCTGACCGGCACGTTGTGGCCCCAGTAGACGGTCTGCGGTCTGCCGTCCGGGGAGAGGCAGATCGCGACCACCATGTCGAGACGCAGGCGCGTCAGGTCGACCAAGTCGTCCCGGGTCAGGGGCTCGTTGTGCAGGTGAATGTGGATCAGACGCAGGCCGCGGAAGCGCCCCTCGGCCCCGCGGAGGCGGCCGATGTCCGGCAGCATGAGCTGCGACGCGTCTCCGACGATGACCCAGCTCACCGTCCCGCTCCGGTCGACGAGGACCCCGACCTGGCGCCCGGTCGCGAAGCTCGTCTCGACGAGGGAGCGCGTGAGCTCGGGGGTGGTCAGGCTGTCGAAGGGGACGCGGCGTCGGTAGAGCCGCTCGAGGGCCTTGGTCTGAGAGGGGCTGAGCCCGTGGGTATTCCCGTATATCTGCAAGCTCGATCAACTCTAGTGCCTCTCCCGTGGGTACGGAAGGGCCCCGTTCAGCGGGGGCACGAATATGACCACCACGCCTCGTGAATCAAGGGGCGATATCGACGCTGATCGGGCAGTGGTCCGAGCCCATGACATCGGCGTGGATCCGGGCCGTAGAAATAGAAGGGGCGAGGGCCGGGCTGGCCAGGGCGAAGTCGATGCGCCAGCCGACGTTGCGCTCTCGGACGCCCTTGCGATTGCTCCACCACGTGTAGTGGCCGCCCTCGTCCTCGAACATGCGGAAGGTATCGACGAAGCCGCTCTTCAGCCAGCGTACGAGCTCCTTGCGTTCTTTGGGCAGGAAGCCGCTCGTCTTGTGGTTCTGCTTGGGGCGCGCGAGGTCGATGTCGTAGGGGGCCGTGTTGAAGTCGCCCATGACGAGCACCTTCTTGCCCGCAGCCATTTCGGCAGCGAGGCGTCGATGAAGCGTGCGGTAGAAGCGCAGCTTGTAGGGCACGCGGCTGTGGTCGCGGTTCGGGCCGCTCCCGTTCGGAAAGTACGCGTTGACCACGAGCAGGTCCCGGAAGCGGGCGAGCTGCACTCGGCCCTCGCGATCCAGGCTCGGGGATCCGAGGCTGGTGATGATCTCGTCCGGAGGTTCTCGCGAGTAGAGGCCAACCCCGCTGTAGCCCTTCTTCTCGGCGGCGGCGAAGGTCGTGTGCCAGCCGTCGGGCGCGCGGACCTCCTCGGCGAGTTGCTCGGGGAGGGCGCGCACTTCCTGTACGCCCACGATGTCGGCGTCTGCGGTTTCGAGCCATCCGAGGAAGCCCTTCCGGGTCGCCGCCCGCAGGCCGTTCACGTTCCAGGATGCGACGCGCATGGTGCGGCTCACGTTGCATCTCCTCGGGCGATGAGGTCGAGGCAGAGGGCAGCGCTCCAGGTAAACGACTCTCCCCCGAGCCCCGCGCCGGTGTCGGCGTCGAAGTACTCGTAGAAACCGTTGTCCCGGACGAGGTCGACGGTCGCCTGGCCGAGGCCCGGGTCGGTCCCGCAGACGTCGTCGGCCAGCAGCCAGTTGGTATTGATCCAGGTCGGACCGCGCCAGTAGCGTTTCGCTTCGAAGAGAGGGTCGAGGGGGGAAGTCGACGGAAGGGGGTGATTGGCCCGAAAGCGCTCTTGGAGCCCTGCCCGGAGGCGGGTCGCGAGGGGGGCGTCGAGGTTGGCGAAGAGGGGCAGGTAGGCCCCGATCACGTCGCAGGTGATGCGCTCATCCGCCCGGGCGTCGTGGTAGACGAAGCGCCCGAGGTCTTCGTCGTAGAGGTGATTTGTGAGGCCTCGGCGCAGGCGCTCGGCACGTGCTGCCGCTTTTGTGGGCAGAGCTGCCCGGGCCGAAAGCCAGGCGAGGTCTTCTTCGGCGCGAGCCAGGATCGCCGTGACCAGAGGGTCGTAGACGGCAAACGGCCCGGGGCCGAAATCGTCCCGGGCGATGGCCTTTACGATGCACGCGTACTGCACGTATTGGTCGTCGGTGGGCCGCTGACTGGCGTCGCCGACGACCCCGGTATCACGGCGTTCGAAGGACGGCGGATTCGAGACGTCGACCCGGTTCATCGGAGCGTCCCAGACGGGGCAGTTGTCGAGGCCGCTCTCCCACGGATGGGCGACGGCGATGGCGCCGACCCCGAGGGGATCCCGCTGGTCGTGGAACCACCGGTGCGACGCGTCGATTTTCGGCGTCAACGCAGGCAACCGCGACTCGTCACCGGTGATTTCCACCAGGCGCCGGACCGCCGTCGCCCAGACCGGTGGCTGACTGATGCTCGTCGTCCACTCGGTCTGCCAGAAGTCCGGGCCGGGGAAGTAGTCCGCATCGCGCCGGTGGAAGAGGATGTGCGGGATGCGACCGTCGGGCCACTGCCCGGTGAAGAGCGTTTCGATTTCGAGCCAAGCCCGGGTCGGGTCGAAATGCGCCCAGCCGATGGCCGCGAAGGCGCTGTCCCAGGCCCACTGGTGGGGGTAGAGGCGCGGTGAGGGCACGGTGTAGCTGCCGCGGTCGTTGCCGCGGAGCACATCTTCACATGAGGAACGAAAGGAGCTCACGGCTGTATCCGGCGACGAGGAGAATCACGACGAAGTAACCCACGAGGAAGAGGTAGGTGGGGATCCACTTCTTCTCGCGGCGAGGAATGTCCGACAGGGAGAGGGTCGTGCCTTCGAGCTTCTCCGCGGCGGGGGGCGCCATGAACCGGCTGGCGATGAAGGTGACCAGAGTCGCGACCACCAGGCCGCTGAGGTTCCACCACATCCAGTAGAGCACGCCGTCGAGGGCCAGCCAGAGTACGACGTTGATCCCGATGCCGGCGGTGACCCCAGCGATCATGGCGGGGCCGCGGGCGCGTCGGTCGAGGATGCCCGTCAGGAACGCGGCGAGGATGGGCCCGTAGAAGAACGCCCCGAGCTTGTTGATGCCTTCGACCACGGTGTCGCTGATGCCCCCGACGAAGAACGCGAAGCCCGTCATGGCGATGCCCCATATGACGGTGGTGATCTTGCCGTAGCGCAGCAGCCGCGCCTGCTGGGCCTCCGTGCTTTCCGTGCTCTCTGGGCGGTCGAGGGCATAGGGCTCGACGAAGTCCCGCATCGTCGCCGCCGATAGGGAGTTGAGGGCCGAGTCGAGGGAGCTCATCGCGGCGGAGAGGATCGCAGCGAAGATCAGGCCCGTGAGCCCCGGGGGGAGGCGTTGGAGCACGAAGACCGGCACCAGGTAATCGAGGTGGTCTTCCGGAACGGCCGCCTGGAGTTCGGGCGAACGCAGATAAGCCGCACCGACCGCGATGCCCATGAGCACGTAGAGGATGGTCAGGGGGAAGCGGGCCAGGCCGTTGAAGACCAGAGAGCGCTTGGTGTCGGCCGTCGTCGGCGCGGAGAGCTCGCGCTGGGCCTGGCTTTGATCGACCCCGTAGTAGCTGATGTAGAGGACCAGGCCGCCGATGAGGAAGCCCCACATCGGCGCGGTCGAGCCGTCCCCGATGCCGTGCCCCGTGTCGAGACCGCGCAGGCGCTCCGGGTCGAGGGTGCCGAGGGCTTCGGCGAAGCCGCCGTCCTCTCCGAGGGCGTAGACGATGCATGCGATGAGGCCCCCGAGGAGGATGACCATCTGAATCACGTCGGACCAAACGACCGCCGCCATGCCGCCGAGGGTGTCGTAAAATACGGTCACTGCGCCGATGAGCACGATGCAGGCCCAGATCGGCAAGCCCAGGCAGACGTTGACCACGACGGCGCTGGCGTAGACCCCGACCCCCGTCGCGAGGCCGCGGCTGATCAAGAACAAGGCGCTCATCACCAGGCGGGTCGGGCGATCGAAGCGGAGCTCGAGGTACTCGTACACGCTGACGAGCTTCATCTCCCGAAAGAACGGGATGAGGAAAACCATGACCACGATCATCGCCAGGGGTACGGCGAGCTCGTATTGCAGCCAGGTGAGCCCCCCGCCGTCTTTGAGGGCGACGTACGCCGGGATGCCGATGAAGCTATTTGCCGACGTCTGGGTCGCCATCGTCGAGACGGCCACTGCCCACCAGGGCAGGTTCCGCCCGCCGACGTAGTAATCCTCGGCGGTCTCCTGCCCCCGGGAGAGCCATACGGCCAGGCCGATCATGGCGCTCAGGTACGTACCGAGGACGACCCAGTCGAGGGGAGCCATGAACAGCGAATATCACGCCTGGGCAATTGGCGGGTCGATCCGGACCGGGTGAGTCCGGTATCCTCCGGTCAGATGTCCTGGTTCGGCTCCATGGTTGCTCGTCTTCCCAGTGCGGGAGTGCTCATCGCAGCGACCGACCTCCAAGGGAATCTCAGGGATTATCGGGCCTTGAAGGAGGTCTACGAGGACGAAGAGGAGCAGGGCAACGAGCCCTTCCTCCTGCTCTGCGGCGATTTGGTCCACGGCCCCGGTCCCGGGCTCGCCGACCCCCGGGCGTGGCCGGAGCACCTCGGCACCCACTACCTCGACCGCTCGGCCGAGCTGGTGATCGACTTCGAGGAGTGGTCTCAGGATCGCCGGGCGATCGCCATCATGGGCAACCACGAGCACGCCCACATCGGTGGCCCCCGGGTCAGCAAGTTTCACTTCGACGAAGCGGCCGTCCTCGATGCGAGCCTCGGCACGCACAAAGCTCGCATCCACGACTTCATGCGTTCGTGGCCGCTGATCGCGGTGTCGGCGGCTGGCGCGGTGTTTACCCACGGTGCACCGAAGCTGACCGAACCCGACCTCGAGGCATTTGAGAAGCTCCGGTACGATGGCTTCGACGAGATCGGTCTCAACGACATGTACTCGAGTGGCACGGTGGGGGCCTTGCTCTGGGCGCGCGGCGCGACCCCGGACGACGCGCGGGCTCTCCTGGCGGCGACCACCCTCGACGACGAGCCGGCGGCCTTCGTTGGCTTCGGCCACGATGTCGTCCCCGAAGGCTACGAGAAGGTGGGCGCCGAGCAAATCTGCTTTTCGACCTCGTTTGGGCTCTTCGACCCCGACAAGGTCTATCTGCGGCTCGATCTCTCGAACCGCTACGAGAGCGTAAACGACCTCCGCGACGGCGTGGAGATCCGACCGCTCTATCCGGATGCGAAGCGTTAAGGAGGGGCGATGACGGCGGTACCTGAAGCTGTGGTGGAGAAGATCGTGCAGGCCGTGTCCGGCCGTCTCTCCGATCCCAATTATGCTCAGGTCGCGGTGGGGACCTTCGTCCAGACGTTCCCCGATGTGAGTCGCTTCATCACGGCCCATGCCGACGAAATCGGCGGCAGCGAAATGGTGATTCACGTCGTCTTTCACGCCCAGGTTCTCGCCGAGGCGCTGCACGAGCACCGCGGTCGGGAGTTCGCCACGGTCGGCTTCGTCGAACTCGACCAGGCGTCCGAGAGCGATCTCGAGGCCGCGTTCTCCTCCAAGGAGCCGGCCCTCGCGAGCTACGTCGCCAGCAACATCGATGACGCCAACGTACGCAAGCTCCTCGCTCACGTCGGCCTCGCCCTCAGCGCCGCCTGATCCGGCAGCGGCAAGGCGGGTCAGTGCCGTCGCCGTATCGATCGGCCCGCGAACCAGACCGCGAAGAGCCACAGCGGCAGCGCTCGCGGGGGCCCGCTCGTCGCGCATCCGCCGCCGCCGCCGGCGGCGGGCGGCGTTCGCTCCCGCGCCTCGTCGATGCGTGCGCGGACGACCACCGTGCCCCGGGTTTCGCCGTCGATGCGCGCCTCGAGGGTCACGCTCTCCCCGGGGGCGGTGATCGGCGCGGTGATAGGGCCGGCGACGAGCCCCTCGCTCGATGCGACCGACCCCACCTGCTCACCTTCGAGAAAAAGTTCGATGACGCCGTCGAAGGGCGCGCCTTCGTGTGTCGCGCGCCCGGCCAGGAAGAGCCGCGGGCTGCCACTGTCGATGGGCGCGGTCGCCCGAAGGTCGACCCGGAAGCCGTCCTCCGGGGCCACCGCCCGCCCTTCGATGAAGGCCACAGCGTCGATCACGCCGAAGCCGGCGCTGCCTTCCCAGGGTGCGTCGCCGAGGGGCCGGGAGGTGAAGCGCAGCCGGTCCAGGTCTACCTCATCTATCGCCGCCTCTGTTCCCGCGCCGAGGCCCAGGGCGACGACCCCAGCGACCAGGGGTGCCGCAAAGCTCGTCCCGGTAACCGCGATGCGGTCGAGCCCTACCCGGTACCGCATCAGGATTTGAGCGGAACCGCCGACGATGTTGTTGGTGTCGTCGCCCGAGAGATTCGACGTGAGAGCCGCGAGGACCAGCGCCGCCGGTGCGACCAGGTCGGGCTTCGGCGCCGCACCGGGAGCGGGACCGGTCGCGCTGTAGGTCGCGACCTCGTTTACTTCGCCGTCGATGCTGATCACGGAGACATCCGTCGACAACATCGTGCGCCCGATGGATGCGCCGACGGTGATCACTCCGCGGGCCGTGCCAGGGATCGTCACGTTGCCGCCCGGGGCCAGAAAGGCCCCCGTGAAGCGCGGGCCCAGCACCACGGCACCGAGACTATCGTCGACGATCCACGCGTCGAAGCGCCCCCGGGCTTCGACCTCGATGCGGTAGTCACCGCCGAAGGGTCGGCCGTAGGCGCTCCCGATGAGCGCGTAGATCCGCCCGGCCCGTGCACTCGCGGCGACGGAACCGTCGATGACTAGGAGGCTATCGTGACCCCGCTCCTCGGCTCGTTCTCCGAAAGTCACCGGACCGACGGACGTGCCGTCGGGGGCATGGACGGTCACCCGGGTCCCCGCTTCGCCGGTGATCGACACGGTGACGTACCGGTCCTGGGCCGGAGGCTCGGGGGCGGGCACGAAGAGGGAGAGGGGAGCTGTGGCCCGGCGGCCGAGGGTGGCGCTCGCGTGAATTGGGAGGTCCCCGTCGTTGCCGGCGGAGACGACGATTCGGGCACCGGTCGCCGCGAGGGCGTCGAGCGCGACGTCGAGGGGTTCGGTGCCGTCGTGGCGGCCGTCGTGGCCTCCGAGGGACACCACGGCGACGGTGCGGCTCGGGTCCCCCACAGCGAAACACGCCGTGACCCCGGCGATGATGGACGCGTCTTCGAAACCGATGCCGCCGATCATCGGGAGCTTCACGACGATGAGGGCGGCGCCGGGTGCGGCCCCGGCGTTCGGACCGGGGGCTGTCTCCCCGGTGGCGGCGTCGTCCCCGACGGCGATGCTCGCGACCGCGGTGCCGTGACCGTTGTAATCGCGCGGGGGATAGAGATCGGCATCGAGTTCATCTCCCCGATGGATCGCGGCCCCGAATCGGGCCTCGAGTTCGGGGTGGTTACCCCGGGGCATGTCGGTGAAGTCGAAAAGCCAGCTCACCCGAGTCCGCCCTTCGGCGTCTCGGAAGTCTCGGTGGCCGATGTCGACCCCGGAGTCGACGATGCATACGGTGGCGCCGGTGCCATCGAGGCCCGCGCGGTCCCTGATGCGTAGGACACCGGCGGCCTCCATGGCGGTCCCGGCGAGGGGCCGGCGAGGCCAGCGCGGCGGCATCGAGGTGTCGCTGCTGGTGACCACGACCGCTGGGTCGGGCATCTGAGCCGCAGCCTCGCCGCCGAAGGCGTTCGCCGCGGCGACCACAGCCATGGCGATCAGGAGAGCGAGGGCGCCGCTCGGGCGCATCTCAGCGCCGCCTCCGCCGCCTTCGTCGTGGGCGCCGGGGCTCGTCGCTGGCCTCGGCGACGTCGGGGTCGATGGCCCATTCGGGGATCTCCTCGCCGTGCGCTTCGCACTCGATGGCGAAGTGGATCGCCGCGTCCGCGAAAAAATCCCGCCGGGGCAAGGAGCCGAGCTTGCCCTTCGTGAGCCGCCCCTGGGCGGTCACGATCGACCGGATACGGTCTTTGAGGCGCCGCGGGAAGTTCAGGCGGAGGGCCATTTCCTCGAAGAAGTCTTCGAAGGCCGAGGACGAGTCCACCGCGTCCTCGAGATATTCGACGATGGGCCCGACCAGCAGCGCTGAGAGCAAGACCGCGTCCGAGGGCCGGTTGTCCTCGTAGGTGCGCCGGTCGATGGCGTCGAGGCGCCGCCAGAACTCGATCGAACCGTCGGCGTCGTCATCGAGCCAGACCGCGAGCTCCGGGAGGATCACGGCCATGACCCCCGTATCCCAGGTCAGCCACATCGACCGGTGCGCGGCGCCGCCCCGAAGGAGGCGGAGGATCTCTTCGAGGACCCGGGGGCGCGCTGCCCGTTCGAGGTCGGTCCGATGGGCGACGATCGCGTCGTAGAGTTCGGGGTCGATGCCGAGGTCGAGGCGGGCGCTGAACTTGATGGCGCGGAGGATGCGTATCGGGTCTTCCCGGAGACGAATGTCGGGGTCGCCGATGGTCTTGATGAGCTGGCGCTTGAGGTCCGGGACGCCGCCGACGTAGTCGATGACTTCGTCGTTTTCGAGGTCGTAAAAGAGGCCGTTGATGGTGAAGTCGCGGCGGATGGCGTCTTCGTGGGGCTCGCCGAAGACGTTGTCGTGGCGGATGAGCAGGTCCACGTCGTCGCCGCGGTCCTTCGGCGACGGGACCAGGATGAGCGGCGGCTCTTCGTGCTCGTAGCCGACCTCGACCTCGCCCTCGATGATCTCGAAGCTCTGCCCCGGGTCGCGCCGGAAGGTCGCGGTCTCGATGATTTTGCCCCCAGCGAAGAGGATGTGGGCGAGGCGAAAGCGTCGACCGATGACCCGGCAGTTGCGGAAGAGGCGCCGGACCTCTTCGGGCCGGGCGCTCGTGGCGACGTCGAAGTCTTTGGGCGTCTTGTCGAGGAGCAGGTCGCGGACGCCGCCGCCGACCAGATAGGCGGTGTGGCCGCTGCGATTCAGGCGGCGGATTACCTTGATGGCGTCCGCGTCCATGTTGCGGAGATTGATGTCTTCTTCGTACCGAGCCGGAGGCGGAGGGGTGTCCTCATCGAAGAAGTCTTCTTCTTCGGCCTCGGTCTTGTCCCCGAAGGACGAGCTGTCTTTATCCGAATCCACGGAGTCCATGGCGCTTTACGAGTCCCTGCTACGAGCCCCCAAAACCGGGGAGACGCAGCTCCAGCCCAATCGCGGGCCCGGGCTCGGCGCCCACGAGGGGCGCGCGTCGAGGTTCCTCCTTTAGCAACGTCCGGGGCATCCCGCAATCAAGAGGTGTCTGGTGACCGAGTTTGTTCCCACCCTTCGGCAGGCCGCCGGCAGGTCCTCGTCG
>QMMC01000216.1 GCA_003647065.1 Deltaproteobacteria bacterium
CTGTCCCCCATCCCCGAGCTCAGCTTCAGCACGACCTACCTCGCCCAGTGGAACATGGGGCGGAACCTTGCCCCCGTCGACGTCCTGGTCATCAGTGCCCCCGGCGGCGCCATGACCTTCGAGGATGGCAGCGACACCCACCTCAGGACCTTCGTCTTCTTCTCCCTGAGCGCGACCTGGCTGACCAACGCGTGGCTCAACATCTCGCTCTCGTACAGCAGCTTCAACTTGGGCCTCGACGGCAGCGGCAACGTCTACAACCCCTTCTACAACCCCCAGTCGCAGTTCACGGCCCAGGCCGTCTTTGTCCTCGACCGGGTTTACATGGGCCTCGACGAGATGATGTCCGGCGACGACGAAGAGGAAGACCCCTTCGCGACGGCTCGGAACGACGAAGAAGCTGACGAGTCCCAGGATTCTAACGATGAGAGCGACGCTCGCGCCGCCAACGAGATGAGCACGAGGGCGGCACAGTGATGAACAACCCAAATCCGATTTTTGGCGACGATGCGAACAGTAAATTCGTGGAGGCCCGTAGCATGAGGCGTGTTTCTTTTGGTCTTGCAGTCCTGGCAGCACTGACGGCGGTTACCGCCGTCGGTTGCGATGAGTCGCCCCCGGTCAACCAGGTCGGCGTGAACGTCGTCGAGAAGGGCATCTTCGAGGGGTCCTGGTACGTGTCCCGTACCGTGATCGACGTCGATTACGAGGCGGCCGGCGCCGGCACCTTCCCGGGCGATGCAGCCTACGACAACGCTGCGAGCGTCTTCGGCTTCTCCCTGCCCCGCGTCCGGTGGGTCATCGACGAAGACTTCCTCTACGCCTATCGCGACTACGAGCTCATCGAGGGCGCCGGCGGCGACGGACGGGAGGCGGGCGACGAGCTCGGCCATCCGGTCGCGGCCTACCCCATCGAGAGCCACTTCGACATCAACCGCGCCTACAGCTCGGTGACCGGCGAGGAGCGCAACGTCATCGTCGAGAACACCTCCGACCGGCGCTGGTACGAGCGCCAGTTCATGCGCGTCGACTGGTCCAAGAACATCCTTCCGGGCTACTACGGCCAGACCTACCAGCTCTACGAGACCCTCGGCCTCTGGACCCGTGAGCCCACGGACCTCTACGTCCAGGGCCTCTCGGAGTTCCCCGACAGCTGGCGCCCCCAGTTCGACTACATGCCCTGCGACGGTTCGACCGATAGCGCTGAGGGGTGCACCCCCGGAGAGCGCGACCTCGCCGACGACTACGCCAAGGACGAGCTTTACCACATGGCCTTCGTCGGCCAGGAGCTCATGAGCCCGGGCACGGTCCCGGACCCGTGGACCGGCCAGCCCATCAACTTCTGCGTTTCGCCCTACAGCGACGCGCCCCGGTGCAACACGAACGCCATCTACGTTCGCACCAGCTACCTCAAGGTCAGTGACACCCGCCAGTACGACCGGGTGAACTGGACCGACACGCGCTTCGAGCGGGCCGGCTACTTCCGCCTCTCGAACCAGACCTACGACCGGAGCATCGCCGCCGACGACCCGGCTTACGGCTACACCGACTTCAAGAACTACTCGGCCCTCCGCCACAACCTCTGGAAGCAGTGGCGCGACGCCGAAGGCAACCCCGTCCCCTACGTCGACCGCGACGTGCGCCAGGTGGTCTGGTACTCGAGCCACGAGCTCCCCGCCCACCTCGTCAAGCCGAGCTTTGCCCTCGTGGGCGAGTGGAATGCGGCCTTCATGTCCACCATCCGCAACCAGCGCGCCCAGGCGGATGCGTTCTATCCGCGCGTCGCCTGCCAGACCGCGGATCCCGACACCTACTGTTTCTGTAGCGTCGACCCCGACACCGGCGAGCAGCTTCGTCCCGACTCGGATGGTGACGGCATTGGCGATTGCGCCGGCCGCTACGACCCCTTCATCACCCCCGAAGACGCGGCGGCCAGCGGAGCCGTCGCTCCTTACCAATGTCACGTCGTCGCGACCGACGCCGAGCCCGACATGAACGCTCCGGGCCTCACCGACACCGACTTCAACGGCTGGTTCGACGCCCACATGGTCGGCGAAGAGTGCGCCACCATCCTGCGCATCAACACTTGCAACCGCCGATCCGTCGCTGCCAACGGTGACACCATGGACGGTCTCGACTGCCAGGAGCGCGGCGACATGCGCTACAAGTTCCTGAGCTACGTCGACCAGCCCGGCACGGCCTTCCTCGGCATCGCCACCCTCCGCGGTGACCCCGTCACCGGCGAGGTCATGGCGGGCGACGCCAACATCGGCGGCCCGGCCCTCGACGGCTACCGCACCTACGCGCTGCAGCAGTACGACCTCATCAACGGCAACATCACGGAGCAGGAGCTCCTGACCGGTGAGAACATCCGCAGCTACCTCGAGAACGTGAACAACGTCGAGCAGCCGGCGCCCCCGCGCATCGACTTCTCGGTCGCGAGCCAGCTTGGTGGCGCCGCCGCCCAGCCCGGCGAGATGGAGCGTCTTCACGAGCACATGGGCAACATCGTCGCCCGGACCGAGCAGCTCCAGGGCCCCGAGGGCCGTCGCAACATCTACAGCGACCGCCTCCAGACCCTCGCCGGCACCGACCTCGAGCGGCGTCTCATGGATAACGTCGAGACCTACGCCATGCTCGGTTTCAAGAACCTCCCCGAAGGCGCCCACATGACCGAGAGCATCCTCGACATGGCGTCCCCCTTCCGGGGCAACGACGCCCTCTCCGCCATGGACGAGTTCATGAACGCCGAGCAGGACGCCTCCTCGATGAACATGATGCTCCCGAACGAGTACGTCGACGACAGCGTCACGGCCTTCGTCCAGGCCCACGCCGACTGGCCCCGGGCTCGTCTCGAGTTCGCCCTCAACCGGATGCTCTTCTTCGAGACCGAGCTCCACGAGATGGGTCACTGCATGGGTCTGCGCCACTCTTTCGAGGCCAGCGCCGACCACAACAACTACTACGACGACTACTACCTCATCAACGACCGCTTCCCGCTCCCGGACCCCACGGCCTTCGACACCGACGGCACCCACGGGCTCAGCTCCTCCGAGCAGGTCCTCTACGAAGATGCCTACAACGGCGCGCGCAGTCAGCGTGAGCGGGCCGGTATCGACCAGTGGATGAACACGTCGGTGATGGAGTACACGAAGAACTGGTACCAGCGCGCCGTCGGCGTCGGTGGCCGCTACGACTTCCACGCCATCGGCATGGGCTACGGCGACATGACCGAGGTCTACGACAACTCGGCCGGCCTCGCGGTCGACGACATCACTCCGGTCAACACCCCCCGCCAGTGGGCCAAGTACTACCACGGCGGCGAGGCTTGCGAGGTGGACGCGGACTGTCCGTTCTCCGCCGGCGGCACGTCCGCAGGCGAGCTTCTTCCGACGAACATGACCACGGGCCTCACCCAGACCTGCGTGCCCAACCCCCGGTCGAGCGCCATCGGAAATGTGTGCTCGGGCTATGACGAAGACCTCGCCCAGATCGCCTCGGCGACGGCCGCTCCGGCCTGGGCCCCGGTCGATTACATGTACTGCACCGACGAGCGCGCCACCGGTGGCGGCACGACCCCCGGCACCCTCGGCCTCTGTAACCGCTTCGATGAAGGTGACAGCTACCGAGAGATCGTCCGGAACGTCATCGAGGCCTACGACCGCATGTACCTTTGGCAGAACTTCCGCCGGTACAAGTCTGGTTTCAACATCGGCAACTATCTGTTCAGCCGGATGATCGGACGACACTTCGTCATCCTCCAGAACATCTACCAGAACCTCCTTTACAACTACACGTCGGACCCCGAGTTCCGGAACAACGACGGGGCCTTCGGCTTCCAGGACCAGTTCCTGGCGACCGCCGACATCATGAACTTCTACGCTCGGGTTCTCGCGTCTCCGGACGTCGGGGCCTACCGCTGGAACGAGGGCTGGCAGCGTTACCAGCGCGCCAGCGTCGACCCGGACCTCCCCGGCGCTCAGCTCTCCCTGCCGCTGGGCATGGCGAAGTACGCGGGCACGGTCTACCAGTCCGGGCTCACGGGCATCCAACGCATCGAGCGCATCGGCACCTTCTACGACAAGTGGTTCGTGATGCAGCTGATGTCGCAGCGCGGCGTTCAGAGCAACTACACGCCCGACGTCGCATTCTTTGCGAACTTCTACGACCTCTTCCCCCTCGAGATGAACTCCCTCTTTGGCGGCTTCATCCGCAACGACCCGACGGCCTATGCCCCACGCATGGAGTGTGAGGGAACCTTCCCGAACTGCGACAACCCACGCCTGGTCTACATGGACCTCTACCGCGGTGACTGCTTCACCGAGGGCTCGACCTCGTGTCGCCCCGACCCCGTGTCGGTCACCTACCGCGACATGCCGGTCCTCGACGCCGGGGTCAGCACCTTCCTCCAGGCCCAGGCCGCCATCAACGGCCTGAGCCAGTTCCCGGTCTATTACGACACCACCTTCCAGAACCAGCTCTTCGTCTGCATCGAAGGCCACGGCGGCTGCTACTCGCCGAGCGCTGGTGCGGTCGAGGGCGTCGACTACGTGCGCTACTCCTCACGGCGCTACGGCAAGGCCTTCCTGGCCTTCCAGGTCGAGCCCAGCGCGACCGTCACGACCCAGACCTCGATCGGATTCGAGATGGTCAGCGAAGCTGCCGACCTCGACTTCATCGTACGCATGCTCCAGACGTTCCGAGGCGACTTCGGTGGTCCGCCCCGGGACATGACCAACTTGACCGCGGCCGAGACAGCTCGGCTCACCGCCATGGGCTACACCATCCCAGCCGATGCCGAGACCCTCGACACCGAAGAGAACCGTCTCTACGGCCGTCTGGAGTCTCTCGAATCCTTCTTCAACCTCTTGATCCAGCTCGAAAATCAGTACGGAATTTTCGGATAGGTTCGTGACTGATTCAGCTCCCGGAGTAATCGAGATGGAAATGCAGAACTCTCATAAAGGTAACGTGATGAAGCGGCTTGGAATCATCGCCATGTTCACCGGTCTTTTGGTTAGCCTCGCGGGCTGTCAGACCACCGGTGAAGAAATCAACCGTGTCCAGACCAACCTCGTCGACAAGAGCGTCTTCGAGGGGGAGTGGTGGTACACGCAGACCATCGTCGGGGTCGACAGCGACGAGGCCGCCATCATGGGCGTCTTCGAGGGCCAGATGGGCATGGCGGACCTCGGTGCCGACGGCGCCCAGTCCTTCTCCGTCGCACGGGTCCGCTGGGTCATCGACCAAGGCTATCTCTTCGCCTACCGCACCTACGAGCTGATCGACGGCGGTAACGACGACGGTCGCTCCGAGGGCTTCCGGGGCCAGCCCCTGGCCGTCTTCGCCATCGAGGACCACGTCGACGTTCGCTACGACTACAACAGCATCTCCGGCGAGCGTACCAACGTGCGGGTCGAGGACACCTCGGACCGGCGCTGGTACGAGCGGCAGTACGTGCGTGTCGACTGGTCTCAGAACCTCATCACCTCCTTCTACTACCTCACCGGGGTCGACCTCTTCGGTGGCGCGAGCCGTGAGTCCGCGCCCTTCTTCTTCCAAGAAGGTGCCCACGACGACTTCCCCGCGAGCTGGCAGCCCCAGTTCGTCCGCATCGGCGACGACCCGGGTTACCGCTTCGCTGACGAGTGGCCGTCGGACATGTCCGACGCCGTTCACTACATGAGCTTCGTCACCCAGGAGCTCTACAGCCCCGGTTCGAACTGCCTCAACTACGACCGGATCCCCTGCCAGACCGCCGGGGTCGCGGTGCGGAGCTCCTTCCTCCGCGTTCCGCCCAACCACGAGTACGCCGTCGAGACCCAGTCGCACCGCGAGTTCGACCGCTTCGGCACCTTCCGTACCTACCAGAGCACCTACGTGCGCGGTGGCGCGGACCAGACGAGCATCGCCGACCGCTGCGAGTCCGACGTCGACTGCGGCATCGGCGGCTACTGCGACTTCGACGCCTTCGCCGAGAGCTTCCCCGGCGTCGGGGTCTGCGGCGGTGGCCTCACCGAAGACTACGGTCAGACCGACTTCCTCGCCTTCTACCGTCCCCGTCACAACCACTTCATGGACCAACTCACCGACGTGGAGTGCTTGGCCGACTGGCAGTGCGATGGCCGTTTCACTGCGGGCACCGCGGGCTCGGTCTGTGACCGGGCGGCCCGTCGCTGCACCATCCCCATCGCCGACCGCGAGGTGCGTCAGGTCGAGTATCGCCTGAGCCCGAACTTCCCGAACCACCTGGCGACCTCGGCATTCGAGGCCGTCGGCAACTGGAACGGCTCGTTCATGGCTGGCCATCGCGGCGTCCAGGGTCGTGCCCTGCCGACCCTCGCGGACGGCATGTCCTGCCAGAGCACCAACCCCATCAGCTACTGCTTCTGCGGCTCCCCTGACGACCGCGGCGACGGGACCTGCTCCTACAAGTACGACGCCTTCCAGAGCCCGGCCGACGCCATGGCGATGGGCGTCGTCGACCCCTACGACTGCCACATCCAGGCGGCTGAGGGTTACACCGAGCCCGTGAACCCGACCTCCTTCGACGACTACTCGGACGGCGTCTTCGGTTACGAGTTCGTCGGCGACGAGTGTGCCTTCGTCCTGCACGCCAACAGCTGCGACCGGGACCCCGAGGCCGCTTGCGAAGAGCTCGGCGACATCCGCTACCAGTTCTTCAACTACATCAACCACGGCAACCTCCGCTTCGGCGGCGTCGCCATCCCCCTCGTCGACCCGACGACGGGCGAGTTCATCAGCTCCAACGCCAACATGGCGGCGCCCTCGGTCGAGTCGGCCGTCGGCATCGCCATCGACTTCTTCCCCGTCCTCCGGGGGGAGCCCGGTGCGGCCGACCGTTACTTCGAGGGTGAGATCACCCGCGAGTACTTCGACGCCGTGGGCCGCGTCGAGCGTCCCGTCACCTACGCGCCGACTGGCACCGATGCCTACAGCATCGACGACACGGGTCGCCCCGGTCTTCCGACGCCGACCAACGAGCGCCTGCGCGCGCTCTTCGAGGACAACCTCGGGGACATTGAGCGTTTCGCGCCCAATGCCGAGGGTCGCCTCAACGTGCTCTCGGACCGCATGCGCAACCTCGCGGGCACGCCCATCGAGACCCGGCTCATGGAGTCCCTCGGCGCCACTGGTACCGAGCTCATGTACGGCCAGACCGATGTGAGCCAGATGCCGAACGGCACCTTGGCCACCGACCCGAGCGTCATCGACCAGACGTCGCCCTTCCGCGACGGCTTCCTCGACGGAATGATGCACGACCGCCTCGAGATGGAGGCTCTCAGCCGCTACTCGATGGATCCCCCGATGGCGCCGGAGATCAGCAACGTCGTCTACAAGTACTGGGCCGACCGCTTTGCCGACCGTCCCCAGGAAGAGGCCGCCATCCGCATGGCTCAGCTCTTCCTCCGCGGCGTCATGGAGCACGAGCTCGGTCACGCTGTTGGCCTTCGTCACAACTTCGGCGGTAGCTACGACCGTCATCAGTACGACGATGGCTACTACAACGTCGTCCTTCGCGACGACCTCGAGCTCCCGAGCGTCTTCGACGCGGCCTATGACCCGGACGGGGACGGCTTCCAGGGCGGCGAGGATCTCAACCGCTTCTACCAGGACCTCCGCGACGTCCGTGATGCACGCCACGAGGCGGGCCTCGGCCTGACCATGACCAACTCGGTCATGGACTACGACGGCGACATGTCCGGCTTCGGCGGTCTTGGCCACTACGACAAGGCTGCGGCCAACTGGAACGCCTTCGGCGTCATCGAGGCCTTCACCTCGGACCCGGAGATCTCGAGCAGCGGCAGCCTCGACGACGTCACCGACCCGCGGACCGCGCGGACGATGATGATGGACTACCGCGGTGGTGAGTCTTGCAACATCGACACGGACTGCCCCTACAACGCGGCCCGCGTCTCGCAGCCGATTGCCCAGCGCTGCATCAAGAACTCCCGCGAGTCGCGGCTCCCGACCGCTTGCGGCGGGGACCGGAACTGCACCTGTTCGCCCTTCTCCGAGGACCTGATCGACCACTCGATCGCGACCGACGAGTTCTTCCCCGTCGACTACCTCTTCTGCACCGACGACCGGGTCAACGACATCAGCTGGTGTAGCCGCTTCGACGCCGGTGAGTCCTTCACCGAGACGATCGACTTCTACCGCCGTCGTTTCGAAGAGATGTACCCGACGAACTACTACCGTCGCTTCCGCGACACCTACCTCCAGGGGCTGTCCACTCGAGGCTTCGTCGTCGATGCGGCGAAGATCTACCAGCACCTCTTCTTCCGGTACTTCAACGAGCCGGGCTTCAGCTCTGCGACCGGGGCCCTCGGCTTCAACGACCAGTACTTCGCGTCCATCGACGCCATGAACTGGATGACCGAGATCGTCACCATGCCGGATGCGGGCTCTTACGCCTACGACGCCGATGCCAACGTCTACCGCCACGTCTCCGACGAGATGGACGCGGTGGGCAGCGACCTGACCCTTCCGGTCGGCACTGGCTTCCCGATGTGGTCGAAGTACCAGGAGGGTTACCTGGGCTTCAATCGTCGTGAGCGCGCCGGGGTCATCCTCGACAAGTTCTACGCGATGATGGCCCTCACCCGTCGAAACTGGAACCTCTCGTTCTCCGCCGACGAGCGCTACTACATCAACTTCTACAACCTCTTCCCCGTCGAGATGACCGAGTTCTTCGGTGGCATCATCCTCGATGACGACCGCTGGTTCGGTCCCCGGGTCGAGATGGTCGGAGGAAACCCCCAGATCGAGTACCTCAACTGGAACCGAGGCAGCTGCACCGATTCCGGCGGCGGCCGCGCACCCTGCCGTGGCGACCAAGAGTCGATCTACCCAGGGACTGCGATCGCGGACACCACCCCGGAGGTTCTCCGGGACTGGGCGACGACCCTCGTCCTCTCGGAGTTCCCCACGAGCTACGACACCTCCTTCGAGCAGCGGCTCTCGATCTTCAAGATCGCGGCCGGCGACTCGTTCACTCTCCCGGCCACCCAGGCCGACGGGACCGCCACCTGCGCCTATGGCGCCGAGGCCCTTCCCGGGACCGGTCACGCCACCGGGTGTGTCGGTCCGGACGCCGACTACGTCATCTACCAGTCGGACCGCTTCCACACCGGTTACGTCGCCGTCAAGGTCCGGCCCCGCCTGACCTACAACCTCGAGGAGGAGCAGCTCGGCTTCCAGCTCCTGCGCCGCCTCGTCGACAGGCAGGACCGGGTCCGGGCGCTCACCAGCGGTGGTGCCCTCTCCGAAGAGGAGCGGGCCGAGCTCGCGTCTCTCCGGACTCACCTCACCAGCGACGAGTCCTTCCTCGAGTACCTGATCGACATCCAGCGTCGGTACGGCATCTCGGACTGGTTCCTCTGAGCCAACGGGCCTAGCGCCCACCAAGACGGATGAGACCCGGGTGCACACCGCACTCGGGTCTTTCCCGTTAATGGGGACGCGTGATTGCTTAATTGCCTTACCGAGCCTGCGCCTCCGCGGGCGACCGGTGGCCGGCCTCCCCGGTAAGGCAATTAAGCAATCACGCGTCCCCCTATCGAGTATTCTCCGGCGCATCATGGCGAAGCGTGACGAGCTCATTCCGCTCTACCGCCAATTGCACCTCATCCGCCGCTTCGAAGAAGAGGCGGCTCGCGCTTACGCGAAGGGGCGCATTGGCGGTTTTCTCCACCTCTACATCGGCCAGGAGGCCGTCGCCGTCGGGGCGAACGCGGCCCTTCGGGCGGACGATTACGTCTTCCAGACGTATCGTGACCACGGGACGGCCCTCGCGCGAGGGTCGTCGCCCCGGGCCTGCATGGCCGAGCTCTACGGCAAGGACGCCGGGTGCTCTCGGGGCCTCGGCGGCTCGATGCACTTCTTCGACGTCGCCAACAACTTCTACGGCGGCTACGGCATCATCGGTGGCCACGTGGCCCTCGCCGCCGGCGCGGCCTACAAGTCGAAGTACGCCGGTGACGACCGCATCGCGATGTGCTTCCTCGGCGACGGGGCGACCAACATCGGTGGTTTTCACGAAGGCATGAGCCTCGCCGGCCTGTGGAAGCTGCCCCTGGTGGTGGTCATCGAAAACAACGCCTACGCCATGGGCACGCCCATGTCGCGGACGACGGCGGTGACCGACTTCACCACCAAGGCGGTCGGCTACGGCATGGCCTCGGACCGCTTCGACGGCCACGACGTGCGCGTCGTGCAAGAGCACATGGCCAAGGCCATCGACCGGGCCCGGAGCGGCGGCGGACCGACGCTCCTCGAGGTGATGACCTACCGTTTTCGCGGCCACTCGATGAGCGACCCGGGTAAGTACCGGACGAAGGAAGAGCTCGAGGAGCGAAAGAAGCGCGACCC
Organism: Deltaproteobacteria bacterium; assembly: GCA_003647065.1. Taxonomy (GTDB): domain Bacteria; phylum Myxococcota_A; class Polyangia; order Polyangiales; family B10-G4; genus B10-G4. The sequence continues at coordinate 10,396 of QMMC01000216.1, forward strand.
GGTCAAGCTCGCCCGCCAAGCGCTCTTGGACCTGGGCATGAACGAAGAAGACATCGCCGCCCTCGACGCCGAAGTCGAGGCCGAGGTCCAGGACGCGGTGGACTTCGCCGAAAACGCAGAGCCGGCCAAGGCCGAAGCGATGTGGCAGACGGTCATGGCTCCGGAGGACCTCTGATGCGCACCATCCGATACAGAGACGCGGTCCGCGAGGCCATCGCCGAGGAGATGGAGCGCGACGAGCGCGTGCTCATCATGGGTGAAGAGGTCGGCCACTATCAGGGCGCCTACAAGGTGACCGAAGGCCTCCTCGACAGGTTCACCGACAAGCGGGTCATCGATACGCCCATCGCCGAGGCGGGCTTCGCCGGCATCGGCATCGGCGCCGCGATGGTGGGCCTCCGGCCTATCGTCGAGTTCATGACCTGGAACTTCTCGTTCGTGGCCTTCGACCAGATCGTCCAGAACGCCGCGAAGATCCATCAGATGAGCGGCGGTCAGATCTCCGTGCCCATCGTCTTCCGGGGGCCCAACGGCGCAGCGAGGCAGGTCTCGTCGCAGCACAGCCACGCGGTCGAGCCGTTCTACTGCAGCGTGCCCGGCATGTACGTCGTAGCCCCGTCGACCCCCCGGGACGTGAAGGGTCTCCTCAAGACGTCCATTCGCAGCAACAACCCGGTGATCTTCCTCGAGGGCGAGACCATCTACGGCGTCAAGGGCGAGGTCCCGGACTTACCCGAAGACGGAGCTGACGGAGAGCTCATCGCCTTTGGCAAGGCCCGCATCGCCCGCGAGGGCACGGACTGCACCATCGTGACCTGGGGCTCGCCCTACTACACCGTCCTCGAGGCCGCCGAGGTCTTGGCCAAAGAAGGCATCGAGTGCGAGGTCGTCGACCCGCGCACCATCCGCCCCCTCGACGTCGACACCATCGTGAAGAGCGTCGAGAAGACCAACCGGTGCGTCGTGGTCCACGAGCACTGGCCCTACGGCGGCCCTGGTGCGGAGATCGTCGACCAGGTGCAGTCGAGGGCCTTCGACTACCTCGACGCCCCCATCGGCCGGGTTGCCGGCCTCGACGTGCCGATGCCCTACGCGACCAACCTCGAAGAGACCGTGCTGCCGACCGTCGAGCGCGTGATCGACGCCGTCAAGGGCGTCACCTACCGGAGCTGAGACAGAGACATGGCAAAGATCATCGGGCTGCCGAAGCTCTCTCCGACGATGGACGAGGGCAC
>QMMC01000217.1 GCA_003647065.1 Deltaproteobacteria bacterium
GCCGACCCGCACCATCGCCATCCTCAAAGTGGCCGAGGGAGCCACGGCGCTGTCCGATCGCTGGGCGGCGGGCACCGGGGACCTCTACCGGCTCCTGGTGCAAGAGGTCGAGCAGCAGATGCGCGACCTGCACATCGAGTGGCGGCCAGAGATCGCAGGATTCGTCTGGATGCAGGGGGAGTCGGATGCGATCGGCAGGCGCGACGCAGCCGCCTACGGCACGCGGCTGCGGGCGTTCATCGAACGGCTTCGCCATGACATCGGGGTGCCACTCGTCCCAATCACCGCCGGCCTGATCGTCGACCAGGAGCTCTGGCCCCACGCCGACGCCGTGCGAAGCGCGACGTCCCAGCTGGCCGACGACCTCGGTCCGATGATCGCGGTGGAAACCAATGACCTACCCACCCACGCCGCCGACCCGGCCCACTACGACTCGGCGAGCACCTTGACCCTCGGTCGACGCTTCGCCGAGGCAACAGCGGCCATGCATGGCACGTCGTGGCGCTTCCCGGAGGACCTGACCAGCGCCCGAGGGGATGGGTACTGGACCTACCTCGAACGCGCACCGGGGAGCGCACCCACGTCGCTGGTCTACGATCGCCGCAGCGGCCGCTGGGAGGGCATGGAGGCCTCCGTGGGCACCTCGATGGTGCGCCCCAGTGCGGGTCGAGCTGCCGAGATCGCATGGTCAGCGCCGTTGGCCGCCCGCATGCGCGTCACCGTCTCCGCGACGGACACCGGAACCGCGGGCGACGGGACCGAGGTGGAGATCACCGATGGCGATCACGTGCTCTGGGGGCCCGCCCGGCTGACCGGCGCCGGGACCGTGAGTCACGTGCTCACCCTCGACATGCCGCAGGGGCACGAGCTCTTCTTTCGCACCACCGCCGGCCCCGCCGGAGACGCCGCCGGGGACGGGGTGCGCTGGGACATCGACATCGATGTCCTCGACTTCGACGAATAGCGCCCTCGGGCCCGCCTCAGTCCCCGTTCGTTCCTGTCCCGTTTGCCCAGAGGCCCGCACGCAGAGTCTTCATGCGGTCGTCGACTGCACCGAGGCGCGCCATGACCGAACCGGTGGAGGTCTCGAGCTCCTTGATCGACGACTCCCCCTCCCGCTTGGCATCGCGAGCGGTGCGGATCACATCGGCGATGGACCGGGTCATCTCCTCGGTCGCCCGTCGCACGAAGTCGACGAGCTTGTCGCCGAAGACGTCGATTTGGTCTTCGAAGGCGTCGGCGAGCTTCTCGGCGGCCTCGATGATGGCCTTGGGGCCTTCTTCGAGGGCACGCTCCTTGACCCGCTGGTCAGCCCGGCCGCGGAATACGTAGGCGAGGACCGGGGCCGCGAGAGTGAGGGCGCCGCCGACGAGCACGTTCGACAGCGCCATGATGGTCACCCCGAAGGCACCGAGGGCAAAGACACCGACGTCGTACGCAAAGGTATTCACCTTCAGGTCGAGGCTCTGGGCCGCGGGGCCGAGGACCTCCCGTAGACGGTTCGCCTTGTCCTCGGCGTCATCGGTGACGAACGCGATGGCTTGCTCCGCGACGCGCTCGAGGCGCTTGGCCACCTCGTTCGCCTCCTGGTCCGCGAACTCGCGAAAGCGCTCCTCGAGGAACCCGGGGAGGTAACGCCTCAGGTCATCGGCCTTGCTCGCCTCGATCTCCTCGGGGAGGGACGCCGCAAAGGCATGGGCCCAATCGACGACTTCCTTGCGGGTGGTGGCCCGAACCGCCGCGAGGGCCTCGCGCACGGCCTGCTCTCGTGCTTCGAGAGTGGGCTCGGACCCGTCGAGGTCCGCTTCGAGGCTGGACAGGCGCCCATCGAGGTCGCTCTGCTCCATGGAGAGCACGCGCCTCTGCACCTCCACGCTCGTGCGCAGTACGCCAGAGGTGCGCAGCGCGAGGTCGAGGGCGTTGTCGAGCAAGACGCGGCCGCGCTCCTGCTGCAGGAAGCCGGTCAGCTCGGCGACGAAGGGGTCGATGCCTGAAGCCTCGCGGTCGCCGTCGAGGGCGCGCTCCGCAGAGAGCAAAAAGACCTTCGGGTCATCGACGATGTCGGCGAGGTGCTTACGCGCGTAGGCGAGTGCTTCCTGCTGCTCGGCATCATCGAGGAGGTCGGCCTTGTTGATGACGAAGAGCAGCTTGTCGCGCGAGGCCGTGAGCAACTTGTTCGCGATGAACTGGCGCTCGCTCTCTTTGAGAATCTGCCCCGCGTCGAGGAGGAAGATGACCGCGTCGGACCGCGGGATGTATCCGTAGGTGATCTCCGCGCGCTGGTGATTCAGGTCGTTGACCCCGGGGGTATCCACCAGCACGACGCCCTCGGCGAGCATCGCCGAAGGATAGGAGAGCTCGAGAAAATGCACATCGTCCCGGGCGCCATCGCCACCGACCATGAAGTCCTCGAGGTCGGAGATGGACACGTCGACCTTGTCGCCGTTCTCGGACACTGCGCGGGCACTCGGCGTATCGCCGTGCTCGATGTGGTGAATCAGGGCAGTCGTGGGGGTGACCCCCATGGGCAGCACGCGCTCGCCGAGGAGGGCGTTCACGAAGGTGGTCTTGCCGTGGTTGAACTCCCCGAGCACCACCAGATGAAAGCGCTCGCCCTCGAGACGCGGGATGCGGTCGTCCCTGAGCTTGTCAGCGAGGGACTCGGCGCCGGAGTCTTCGGCCAACCCCGCTACCTCCCGCAAACAAGCGAGCACGTCCGCCTTACCGGCGCGAAAATCAATCGACACTCGAGTCCTCCTCGTCTTCTGACTTCTCGGCCTGCTCGGCCTGGTGGGTCTTGTGCGCCTTGACGATCCGAATGATCTCGTGGGTGCGGTCGTCGACTTGTTCCATGGTGAGTCCGTCTTCCCCCGCGCCGATGGCGCGGCGGTAGAGTTCGCTCTCGCCAAAGACCCGCATGGCCTCGATGCGCTTGGGAAGGTAGGGGTGCGAGGCGAAGAGCTCGGTCAACCGCCCGATCCCCTCGCGGCCTTCATCGGCCTGATTCAGGTACTCGTCGACGTCGAGTTCTTCGTAGAGCTTCTTCGACCCGCAGGCCATCTTCAAGAACGTTCGAGACGCGGCCTCGAGGTCTCCACAGCAGAGCAACCCAGCCCGGTCACAGGTCACCTCGGCGCGGCGATACCAAGCCTGCAAGGCGACCTCCGCCGGCGGCATCAGGTAACGCAAGAACGAAGCCGCCGTCTTCAGCAGGATGAGCACCGTATTGTAGATGACGTGCTTGTTCTGGATGTGCCCCGTCTCATGGCCGATGACGAACTTGAGCTCGTCGGCGTCGAAGTGGTCGACCAGCGCCGAGTGCACGACGATGAACGCGTCGTCGTTGGTGCCGAAGGTATAGGCGTTCACCACCGGGCTGTTCGTGATGTAGACCTGCGGCACGGCGACATCGAGGGTCTCGGCGCATTCACGGGCGATGGAGTAGATGCTGGGAAACTGCCGCTCCGTGACCTTGATGGTCGTGCCGAGGAGTTGATTCTTGTAGACGTCCTTGTACATGCGGACGGTCGACGAGGCCGCCAGCTCCACGGGCTTCATACGGCGGAAGGCGTTGAGCATCGCGACGTCTGCCGCATAGGCGTACCGGGCCCCCTCTTCGCCTCCGTAGGCCGCCCGTTTCTTTCCAGCGACGTAGCGCGAGAAACCGGCCCCGCCTCCCCCTAGCTCGGACTTCATGGGTGCCACAGTAGGTCGCCCTCCCGCGCTTCGCTAGGGCCTTCGTGCCTCGTTTTCCACGAGCGGAGCGCCTCGTCTCGACGATGCATGCAGATGCCGGGGCCGCCTGGTAGGCTGCCGGCGCGTTTCTGGAGTCGGGGACTAAGAGAGCGATGCCTGGAATTACGATCATCGGCTCGGGCCGGTACAACCCTGGAAAGCCGGTACTGAACGAGGCCCTCGAGCGGGTCATGGACACGGATGATGAGTGGATTCATCAGAGGATCGGCATCAAGCAGCGCTACTTCGCAGGCGAAGGGGTGGGCGCGAGTGATCTCGCCGTCGAGGCCGCCAAGCGCGCCCTCGAGTCTGCAGAGCTCGAGCCCTCGGACGTCGACTACATAATCTTTGCAACCATGACCCCGGACTATTTGTTCCCGGGCTCCGGAGGCTTGCTCGGAGCGAAGCTGGGCATCCCCGGCGTACCCGCCCTAGACATCCGGCAGCAGTGCGCGGCGTTCCCCTTCGGGGTTCAGGTCGCCGACGGGCTCATCGCTACCGGCGCGGCGGAGACGGTGCTCTTCGTCGGCGCCGAATGCCATGCGGGGTTCATGCCATGGTCGGATTGGGATCTCGTCACCGGCGACAAGGAAGGCAAGAGCCCCCCCGACGAGTACGACCGGGCGACGAGACACCGCGGCCTCGCGATCATCTTCGGCGATGGAGCCGGCGCCCTCGTCCTCCGAAGGACGAAGGTCGAAGGACACGGACTCTTGGGATGCGAAACCCACACCGACGGGAACTACGCGAAGCAGATCTACATCGAAGGTGGAGGCTTTCGCCGACGCCCCTACTGGACCCCAGAAATGTTCGAGAAAGAGCTCTACATCCCGTCGATGCAGGGCCGAAATCTCTTCAAGAACGCGGTCACCAAGCTTCCTCAGGTCGTCCGCTCGTTGACGGCGAAGCACGGTTTCAGCCTCGACGACATCGACTGGTTCATCGCCCACCAGGCAAACGACCGCATCAACGGCGCCGTCCGGCAAGCCCTGAAGGTGCCCGAGGAAAAGGTCCCGTCGAACATCGCGCGCTACGGCAATACCAGCGCGGCCACCATCCCCATCTTGATGGACGAGTTACTCCGCGACGGGACCGTCAAACCCGGTGACCTGATTTGCTTCCTCGCCCTCGGCGCCGGCCTCAATTGGGGCGCGGCTCTCATGCGACTCTGACGGGGCCCCTCACCGAGGGGGAGTCGTGAAGTTGGGCGGCGTCGTCGCCCCACCCTCGCCCGCGGCGGCGGTCAGGCGCTCGGTGTGCCCGTCCGTGTAGATAGCGACGGCCCACTCTTCGGCCCCATAGCTTCCCCCGGGCACGCCAGCGTTCCAATCGAGGTTGAGCCACACCCCACACCGCTCACTCGAACGAAAGTGAATCTGGTCGATACGCTGCTGCCCGTTCTGGCGACGGCGGTAGTAGCGTGACAACCGCTGCGCCACGTCCCGGGCATCCGACTCGATGCACACTTCGGCGTACGCGTGGCCGCCGGCGGGGCCGTCCATCATGACCACCCGAACGTCACCGCCGATCGAGGTGATCATCGAAGACAGCACGATCGCGAAGTCATCGCAGTCTCCGGCGAAATCGTTCGCTATCGTTTCGCTGGATCTCGCGAAGTACTCCTCGCCCCGCGGGTCGTTCACGTAGCTCCACTCGCGTCGTACATGCGTCCAGATGCGAGCGGCCTGTTCGACGTGAAAGGGCCCTTCCTCACCGGCCGCAATGCGAACCGCCGTATTGCGGGTGAGCGCGTCTTCGTAGTCGAGGGCCCGCACGACGAGAGGCGCCGTATGCACGCGAACCGACTCCTCCTCCGAGGTGCGAGGCCGCGCATCGCCGAGGCCGAGGCGCTCAGCTGCCGTGCCGAGGGCCCCCTGCCCGCTTCCCGTCCACACGACGGCCCACAGAGCAGCAACGGCCACCGCCAACACGCCCACCACGCCGGCCGCGAGCATGCCGCCCTGCGGTCGACTGCGACCGACGAAGAGGCTCGCGCCGCAGCTCTTGCACTTCAAGACGCCCTTGGTGAAACCGGAAGGGAGCATGCCGCGGGTCCCGCAGGCGCCGCAGATGAAGCGCCGGCCGGGGATGGACATTCCGACGATGGTGTCACCCCCGGCGCCCGCTCGCAGAAAGCCCCTCAGCCGAGAATCGCTCCACCGGAGCGCGTCGCTCCCGAAGCGCACGTCCTCCCCAGACCGAATGCGAGCGCGCTCCACCTTTACCCCGCGGACGAAGGTTCCGTTGGCGCTCCCGAGGTCCTCGAGGAGGATGTGACCGTCCTTCCAGCTCAAGCGCGCGTGCCGACCGGAGACGGACGGATCGACGAGCACCAGGTCACAATCGCGACTGCGACCGAGGACGATGTAGGGGCTTTCTCCCACGGCTGTTCTCTAAGTGTAGTACGCGAAAGTCACATTCGCGCCCTCGCCCCACAGACCCGGCGGGGCGCCGCCCATTGGCCGACCTTCACTCCGGAGACTGGGCGGCGAGGATTCTCAGCACGTTCTCACCGAAAATCGGGGCGATCGGCAGGCCACGGCGCTCGAGTTCGGCCCTGAGGTTCCCGAGATCACCCACATCCCGGAGCCCAGTCGGGAGCTCGGAAATCCCGTCAAAATCGGATCCGAGGCAGGCCGCTGACGGTCCACCGAGCTCCACCACCTTGTCGAAATGGGCCCCGAGTACCGCCAGATCCGGAGGACGAATCTCCGGGTCGAGCTCCAGGGCCAGAGCCGCCTCCGCCGCTCCCCGCTCCGTGTAGTCCTCGTGCTCCTCGGCGAGGGCATCGAAACGGTCCGCGTGTTCAGCCTCGAGGGCACGGCGCCGGTCGCGGTACTCGATGTCGATGAAGAGCGAGTAGTAGTTGATACAGACCGCGCCCCCGCCCGCGGCGACCCTCTGAATCATCCGGTCGGTCATGTTGCGAGGGTGGTTGGAGAGGGAACGGACCGATGAATGGCTCGCGAACACCGGCCGCTCGGTCACGTCCATGATGTCCCGAAAGGTCCGGTCGCTGACGTGTGACACGTCGACGATCATGCCGAGCTCGTTCATCTCCGCGACGACCCGACGTCCGAGAGGGGTGAGCCCCTGGCTGCGAGCGTTGCCGCTCGACGAGTGACCGAGGGGATTGTCCGTCGACCAGGTGATGGTCATGTAACGGACACCGCGTTCGTAAAGATGGTGTAAGCGCGAGAGCGCGAGTTCTTCATCGTCGGTGCCGAGGGCATGGCCCCCTTCGACTCCCATGAGCAGCGCCGCTTTGCCGCTCCGGGCTGCCGCCCGCACTTCATCGGCGTCGCGGCAAATCACCGCCTGGTCCGGGTGGTCGTGGGCGAGCTTTTCGACGGCACCGATCAATGCGAGGGCCCTTTGGTAAGCCGCCTCTCCTTCGAAGCGCCTAGGGTTGACCCAGATACTGAAGAACGCACCGGTGAGCCCACCGCGCCTCATGCGCGGCAGATCGAGATGGCCACCGGGAACGGCATCGGCGATGTCGTCGTCGTGGTCCAACATGCGCTGGGTCGTATCGACGTGGGTATCGATGGCGATGAGCGGAGCTTCTGCAGACGAAGCCCCCGGGCCCTCGGGCGCAACGTCTTCCGAAGACGGAGACGGCTCTTCGGAGGAGCCCTCGGCGGATTCCGACGCCTCCGCACCGGGCGTCACCGACGGCGAGACCGGCCCCGCCCGATGGGTGGCGTCTTCGCCACACCCCAGCGGCGCGAGGGCCAAAGGCGTGAGGAGCGACAGAAGAGCGAGGGGGGCAAACCGGGCAGGGGAAACCATGAGTCCTGATCTACTCGGCCGCGGCTGTCTTGCCCAGGGGTCCCGTCGAACCCCGGGGCCTGGTATTAGGCGGGGGGTATGTCTCGCGCGGTTTGCCCGGCGTCTGGGTGAATCACCCCGCGCTCCGTGTAGATGGCCCGGACCAATCGGGCTGGGGTGACATCGAAGGCAGGGTGCCGACAGGGGATGCCGTCGGCGACGAGCAGGCGGTCACCGATTCGGGCGACTTCGTCCCGGCCGCGTTCCTCGATGGGGATCAAGTCGCCGGTCGGGGTCGACAGATCGACGGTGCTGAACGGCGCCGCGACAGTGAAGGGAACGTCGTGAGCTTGGGCGAGAACCGCGAGGCTGTACGTGCCGATCTTGTTTGCTACGTCGGCGTTCGCGGCGATGCGGTCGGAGCCGACCACGACGAAGTCGACCTCGGACCGCTGCATGTAGAACCCGGCCATCGAGTCGGTGATCACCTCCACGGGGATGCCGTCGCGATGCAGCTCCCAGGCGGTGAGGCGCGCACCTTGAAGGTAGGGGCGTGTCTCGTCGGCGAGCACCCGAACCACCTTGCCCGCCGCATGGGCCGCGCGGATCACCCCGAGAGCGGTACCGTAGCCACCAGTCGCCAAGGCCCCCGCGTTGCAGTGCGTCAGGATCGTCGCCCCCTCCGGGACGTCGGCCGCGCCGAGCTCGCCCATCTTGCGACACGCGGCGACGTCCTCGCGGTGGATCGCTTCGGCCTCGGCGATCATCGCTTGGTGACGGTCGTCCGGTGACGACTCGGCGACCTCCGCCGCCCGCCTCGACATACGGGCGACCGCCCAGGCGAGGTTGATGGCCGTGGGTCGGGTCTCGTTCAAAAAGCGACCGGCGACGCCGTTGGCGACGAGGAAGCTGGCCGCGTCGCCTCGCTCGAGGCCGGCCTGGAGCGCCAATGCATACGCTGCGCTGATACCAATCGCGGGTGCGCCTCGGACGACCATCGCGCGGATACCCTCGGCGACTTCATCGGGCTTCCGAAAGCGGTGGTAGCGGACCTCCGCCGGGAGGTCGAGCTGGTCCAGCATCACCACTTCGTTGGTCGCCGGATCGTATTCGACGGCAGACCAATCCGTGCCGCTGAGCGGCGCTCGGGAGAGCTTCAGGGTCGTCATGGCCCCAGGTCTAACAGCTCAGGCCGGGGATTTCCGTGATGATTCTCGCCCGGAGCGGAAGCTCCCGATGCGGGGATCAAAACCCTATGCAGGAACCCAGGATACAGGCCTGCAGGAAGCCACATTCTGAACTGCCGCCGCAGACACACGCTGCACCGGAGCAGCTGTCGGACGTCATGCTGTCGCAGTCGGCGCCACATGCGCCGCAGTGGTTGACGTCGGTTTCCACGGAGCGGCAAAGGCTGTCACAGCACTGCTGCCCACCACCGCAGGCACGGCCACAGCCGCCGCAGTTTGCGTTGTCGTTCAAGGCGCTGCACGTCCCACCACAACAGGACTGCCCCGTCCCGCAGCTCGCCCCGGCGCCGCACTGGCAGGTGCCCCCGTTGCACACCTCGCCCACCGCACATGACGGTACGCAGGGGACGGCACCGCAGACGCCTCCGGAGCACAGATCACCCGAGGGGCATACGGCGCCGCAGCCACCGCAGTTGCTCGTATCGCCTTCGGTATCGATGCACGCTCCGCCGCAGCAACTCTGGCCCGATCCGCAGGGCGCGCCGGTCCCGCAGAGGCAGCTGCCATCAACACAGGATTCGCCTCCGGCACACGCCGGTGAACAGGTCGGCGCGACGCAGGTGCCGGCCTCGCAGGTCGACCCCGCAGGGCAGCGCGTCCCACACGCCCCACAGTTGTCGACGTTGATTTGCAGGTCGGAACACGTGCCGGTGCAGCAGTTCTGTCCAGCGGCGCAAGCGGGTCCGCTCCCACACTGGCAGGTGCCGAGGGCACAAGTGTCGGCGACCGGGGCGCAGAGGTTGCCGCAGGTGCCGCACTCGAAGGGGTCGAGGTCGGTGTTCACACAGCCGCCGCCACAGCACTCACCGGTCGCGCACGTCCCATCGGGACCGCACTCCGGGCGACACCGACCGAGGCGACATACCTGAGACGGTCCGCAGGCCGGACTGCAGGTCGACGCGCCCGTATCCGGGCCCGTGCCTGTATCACCGGGGGGGGTCCCGGTATCTGAACCGCTCGAACCCTTCGCACACCCCAAAAGCGTGCCCGCTAGGACAACGGTCACCACCATCGCCGCTCGAAGCCAAACCACCGTATTCATCCGGACCAGCGCCTCCCCAAGGACAACCAAGAACAACCAAGTGCATGCACCCTAGCCTCTGTTGCAGCGAGGTCCAAACGAGCACTCGACCGAAATTCGTAACTCATCTAACATTTTGACGTTTGACCGGGGCACCGGGGTCACTCTATGATTCTAAGACAGACGGACGATTATGATGACGGCAGACGACATGGTCTGGCTCGCGCAGTCGGTGGGATTCGCGTTCATTCGCGCCTCAGGCCGCGAAGCGCTGGTCTGGAACGAACCGGCCGGCGAGTTGGTCGGCGACGCCACGACCCTCGAAGGTGCCCTCGCTGCGGCGACCGGCGTATCGGAGGATGACTCGGAACTAACCGCCCTTCTCTCCGACGCCGCAGAGGAGGGGCGCTCCGCGCGCACCATCGGACGCTTTCGGGTACTCGCATTTGCGGACGGTGAGAACCGGGTCGCTGTGCTCATCCCCGAGGCCCTCGGGGTGGCGTCCGACGTGCATCGCCGCGCCGCAGCGACGGATCTCTCCGCCGCCGTATCCCACGAACTCTCGAACGTGCTCGGGGCGATTCTCGGCTGGGCGACCCTCGCTCGACGCTCGGGGAAGATTGGGGCGAGCATCGATCGGGCCCTCTCGCAGATCGAGACCAGCGCCCGAGGTGGACACGCAACGGCGCGCCACCTTCTCGACACCGCGAGAGGACGAATCGTCGTGAGCAACGCCGCCATCGAAGCGAGCCGTATGCTGCGCGAAGTGACCGACGCCCTCGCACCGAAGGCCGAAGAGCAAGGAGTCGCACTGAGCCTCATCGGCACCGACGACGTGAGCCTCGCCGGTGCGAGCGCTGATTTCTTCACCGTCGCGTGGAATCTGACCCAGAACGCCATCGAAGCGACTCCCCTGGGAGGGAAGGTCACCGTGGAGCTCTCGAGCTCCGACGAGGCGGTGACCCTGTCCGTGACCGACGAGGGAGAAGGCATTCCCGAAGAGAATCGAAAGCGCGTCTTCGAGCCCTACTTCTCGACGAAGGAATCCGGCACGGGCCTCGGCCTCGCCTTGGTTCGCCGGGCCGTCGACGCCCTCGATGGCGAGATCGATTTCTCCCCCGTGCGCATCGGCACACGCTTCATCTGCACCTTCCCACCCGAAAAGCAGAAGCGTCCGCCGAGGTCGCCGAAGCCCCCTCGCCGTCGCAGCGGGGTCCTCGCCCGGGGCACTCCGCGAGGCAAGCGGGTCCTCGTCGTGGATGACGACAAGGCAATGCGCGATCTGCTGACGACCACGCTCGGGCTCGCCGGCGCAGAAGTCGTGACCGCAAGTTCCGGGGCCGAGGCCCTCGACAGCACCGGGGATTTCGACCTCGTCCTCCTCGACATGGGCCTCGGCGACACCCGGGGAGACCAACTGCTCTCCGCATTGCGGCGCGAGCGACGCATCGGCGCAGCCGCCCTCGTGAGCGGCGCCACCCTCCCGCCGGACGTGACCATCGAGGGCTCCCCCGACACCTGGTTGCGCAAACCCTTCGAAATCGACGACCTCCTCGCCGCCGTTTCCCACCTCCTCGGCGGGGACCAGGCCGAGCCGGGCGACGCTCAATCCAACTGACTCCCCGGCTCCAGTGCGGGAAGCAGAGTCACGGGAGGGAGTATCGCGACGGACCGCGGTTTCCTCGCAAGGAAGGGAAGCGATGGAAATGCACCGCATTGTCGAGGTTTCCTGACGCCGCGAGGGAGCCGCGGGACGAGCGAGAAACCTCGCGTGGCTTTGGATCCCGCACTAGTCCCGGTCAAAGTCACCATGTGCTCTAATCCCCCTCGGGATTGATGGGTGACCGAGAC
>QMMC01000218.1 GCA_003647065.1 Deltaproteobacteria bacterium
ACCGGCCCCGAATACGACGGCAGCCGCGACACCGGCCCCGAATACGACGGCAGCCGCGACACCGGCCCCGAATACGACGGCAGCCGCGACACCGGCCCCGACTACGACAGCGGCCGCGACACTGGCCCCGACTACGACTGAGACCGCGGCCGGTCGGGAGCGCCGGCCCGCGGCGCCGCGGGTGGCAAGCTCTTGGGTTCCACGATAGTTTCCCGATGTGCCGCGGCTTCCTGCGAGCGCCCTCGGGTGCATCATCTTCGTCGCAATGGCCTTGCCCTTCGCGTCATCCCTCACGGCGCCCAGCCCCGCCGGGGCGTCGGACTTCTGGGACGAAGTGAAGAACCCGGGCCTGCGTCGCTACCACCGGCGCCTCGCCGAAGGCCGCGGGGCCGCGGCGGCGGGGCGCTACGAAGACGCCCTCACCGAAGCGGACGCCGCGATCGCGCGCATCCCGAACCGCCCCGAGGCTTTCGTGCTGCGGGGTCGCGCCCTCGGCGCCCTGGGCCGCCTCGAAGACGCCGCCGAGGCCTACGGCCGGGCCTTCGAGCTCGGCCCGGAAGCGCTCTCGTCGCCGACCGAAGGGCGCGGGGCGGCGGAGTTCCTCGCCCGGGGCGGACGCTACGAGCTCGCAGCGCGCATCCTCCCCAACGTCCTCGGCCGCATGCCCCCGAGCAGCACCCGGGTCGAACTCTACGCCCTCTACGGCGACGTCTTGATGAGCCTCGGGCCGGACCATCTGCGAGAAGCGGTCGGCGCCTATCGCGAGGCGGTGCGCCGCGGAGGCCCCCACGACCCCCGGTCGGCCCTCGGCCTCGCGTTGGCCCTGCGCCGTGTCGGTGAATTGGAAGAAGCCCGGGCGCTCTCCCGGGGCGTCTCCGCCCGCGGTCGCCTCGACACCGTCCTCGCCGCCCTCCCCGTGTCCGAGGCCGAACGAGCTGGCCGCCGCGCCGTCGCACTGATGGCCGCGGGGGACCGAGAGGGTGCGCGCCGAGCGTGGACCGCGGCCGCCGAAGGGGAGCTCTTTCGGGAACATGCCCAGGAAGAAATCACGCGCCTCGACGCGCCGCCCGAGCACAGAAGAGACAGAAGAGACCGAAGAAACAGGAGGCCCCGGTGATTCGTCGCCCCCGGTCCCCGGTCCTAGTGCGAGGCATCGCCACCGCCGCGTTCGCGGTAGCGCTCTCGGTCACCGCGTTCGCCCTCTCGCCCGTCCCCGTCGCGACGGCGCAGATGTCCGAGCCCTCGTTTTGGCGCACCGTCCGCGAGCCCGACTACGCCCGGGCGATGCACCTGATGATGCAGGGCATGTACTTGCTGCGGGACAGCCAACAGCTCTTGCGCGACCCAGGCCACGGCCCCCACGAGAGCGCCGCCATCCTCGAAGGCGCGATTCGCCGCTTCGCCCTCGCCCACCGCCTGGCCCCGACCGAGCCGCAGATCCTCTTCTTCTACGCGATGGCCACGTCGCTCTGGGAGGAGCCGGGGCGCGGCGGCGTGGCCCGGAGGGACGACGAAACCCTCGCGCTCTTCACCGAACTCCGAGGCCTCGACCCGGGCTTCGAGGCGATGGAGGTCGCGTTCAGCCTGGGCATCGTCCATACCCGGGGCCGCGACTTCGAGGCCGCCGCCGAGGAGTACCACCGGGCGATCGCCCGGGCGCTGTCGCCGAACGCAGTGCACTGGGCAAACCTCGCCGAGGTGACGATGCTCGACGGCGACGTCGAGGCGGCGGTCGGCTACTACGAGCGCGCCATCGAGGTCGCCGGGGTCGATGGGACCGACACGGTCCTCGCCCTCTGGGGCCTCGCCGTAGCCCTCGACCGCCTCGGTGAACACCGACGGGCCATCGAGATCGCCGGGGATGCTCTGTCGGCGGGGGCCGGCACCCTGGCCCCGCTCCGGACCGAGGGCGTCTTCTTCGAGCCCGCCTACGAGATCCACTGGTACGAAGGCTTGGGCCACGCGGCCCTCGCGGCCCAGGCCCAGGGCGCCGAGGACCGCGCCCGCGCCGAGGAGGCGTCGGTGGCCGCGTTTCGGCTCTTCCTCTCCCGAGGCGGTGAAGAATCGCCCTGGGCAACCCTCGCTCGACGCCACATCGCGACCGCCGAGACCCGCGGTGACGGGTCACGAAGGGCAAGGCGGCGCCGCCGGCCTGGCCGATAACTGGACCCGCCCCGTCGACTCGGGCACAAGCAAGGCATGCGCCGCGCCCTCCGCGCCAGTCGTGCCGTAGCCTTCGTCGTCGCCCAGTTCATCTACTTGGCGTTCGAGGAGGCCGTGAAAGCTGGCGCCCAAAGTCAGCCCGCTGTGGAACCCCGGGTCATCCCGTCGGTCCACGAGCGGAAGACCCTCCCGGGAACGTTCACCGCGCCGCGCCTCGACCTGGACGTGGACTTCGACGTCGACGTCACTGCCAGAGCGCCACGCGTTCGCATCATCGATTCGTCGGTCGAAGCTGCCGCTACCGAGGTTCCCTCGTCAGAGGCCTCGAGAGAACTCCAAGAAGCGCTCCCGGCGGTGCTCCGGGACGTCGCGCGGGAGCCTCTGGCGCCGCTGGCACCCACGGAGGTCGCGGCGGACGCCCAAGAAGTCGTCGTGACCCTCCTCCGCACCCTCCGGCAGGACGTCGGCTGTACGACCCGCGCCGACGAGAGCCACCGCGCCTGTCGCGCCGCCACCAAGCTCTCGACCTTCATCGACCGAGACGCCGTCCTCGAGGCCCTCGAAGAGACGGTCACCCAGGCCCGGCGCCCGCACTGCGTACGAACCTCGGCCATCGACACCCTCGGCCAGGCGAAGACCGGCCGCGCTGGCCGGGCCATCGCCCGCATGGTCGGGGTCGCCCGGGGCCGCCTCGCGTGGACCGGATCCCGCGTAGATCGCGAAGTCCTCGCGCTCCTCCTCCGCGCCCTCGACGTCTGAGCCGTCCGGCGCGATAATCCCGCGCCATGAGAGCCTGGGAGATCAGTGGGGCCTTTGGCCTCGACAACCTAAAACTGGTGACGCGCGAGGAGGCTGCCGAGGGCGCCCCGGGCCGAGGCCAGGTTCGCCTGCGCATGCTCGCCTGCGCTCTCAACTACCGCGACCTCCTGATGGTCCGAGGGGAGTACAACCCCCGCCAGGCGCTCCCCTTGGTACCGCTGTCGGACGGGGTCGGCGAGGTGGTGGAGGTCGGCCCCGACGTGACCCGGGTCGCTGTCGGCGACCGGGTGATGCCCCTCTTCGCTCAGAAGTGGCTCGCCGGGCAGCCCACCAAGGGCGACCTCCGCTCGACCCTCGGCGGCCCCCACGACGGCACCCTCCAAGAATCGATGGTGCTCTCGGAAGAGGCCCTGGTCCGGGTCCCCGACTACCTGACCAACGCCGAGGCGGCGACTCTTCCCTGCGCCGCCCTGACCGCCTGGAGCGCCCTCGTCGAACACGGCGCCGTGCGCCCCGGAGAGACCGTGCTCATCCAGGGCACCGGCGGCGTCAGCATCTTCGCTCTACAGCTCGCCAAGCTCCTCGGCGCGCGAACCATCGTGACCTCGAGCAGCGAGGCAAAGCGCGAGCGCGCCCGGGCCCTCGGCGCTGACGAGACCATCGACTACGTCGCCGACCCGTCCTGGGGCAAGACCGCCAAGGAGCTCACGGGCGGCGTCGGAGTCGACCACGTCGTCGAGGTGGGCGGCGCCGGGACCTTCGCCCAGAGCGCCCGGGCGGTGAAACCCGGGGGCACGATCAGCTTGATCGGCATCCTCTCGGGCGGCGCGTCGAAGATCTTGCTGACGCCCATCCTGATGCAGAACATCCGGGTCCAGGGCATCTTCGTCGGCCACCGGGCGGGCTTCACGGCGATGTGCCGGGCCCTCGACGAACACGCGGTGAGGCCGGTCGTCGACCGCACCTTCCCCTTCGAAGCCGCCCCCGACGCCTTCCGCCACCTGAAAGCGCAGAAGCACGTCGGCAAGGTCGTCATCGACGTCGCGGGGTGAAGGTCAGTCCGCTGCGGGCGGGGCGACCCGATGCACCGCATGGCCGACGAAGAACGGCCCCATCTGCGTGATGTAGGTCGACGTCTGGGTCGTCTTCCGCATGGTCTGGACCACGTGGGAGAGGCGGTGGAGGTTGTCACCGACGAGGCCGATGATGAACTCGTTGTCGTTCGTATCGAGGCCGTGGCAGGCCAGGCGGATGTCGTGGGCCATGCCCTTCTCACCGTAGGCGCGGCCGATGACGGCGTGCTCCCGGAGGATCTTGCCCTGCTCGCGTCCTTCGAGCTTGGCGAACTCACCGCTCCGGCGCAGGGGATACCACACGGCCCAGGGCCAGTCGGGGTTGAGGGCGGTCTCCTCGGGGCGCCGGATGATCCAATACTCGAGGTCGGGCTCGTAGCCGCTCGAGTAGGTGCGGCCAAACATCGTGAAGGACGGACGCTGGGTGAGGTGAGCGAGCTCGACGCCGCGGAAGATGGGCCGAACCTTCGTCACGAAGTGCGCCGGGTCTTCGGCCCAGGTCAGCAGCGCGATGGCCCGGGGGTCGTTCACGTCTTCGTAGACCACGCCCGGTGAGCCGGCGGCTTCGAGGGCCTTGGCGATGCCCTGGGCGGCGTCCACCGGGTCAGAACCGGGGGCGCAGTCGAAGACCAGGAACTGCATGAAGAGCCGGCGGTCCATCTGCTGGCGCTTGCCGTCACGCTCCGCGCCGTACTCGTTGATGTCGACGGTCGTGGGGGCCGGGGCTCCGCCGCGGGCCGGACGACCGACCGCCGGAGAACCGTGCTTCGGGGTTTCGGAAGAAGCCGATGCGCCATGCTTGGCGGGAGGAGGGCCGGAGGGGTTGTGCCCGGTGGAGCTGGTCATGGGCGGGACCCTACGACGATGGCCCGGTGTGATCTAGACCGACTTTGGTGAGAAGTAGACTCTCAACGGGGCCGGGGCGGGCTGAGGGCTTCGCCGGATTCGAAGCGGCGGATAGCGCTGGGCCGCTCCCTCGCGGAGATGGCCCAGGGGTCGAGGACCTCGGTCACCACGCGGCTGGGCCCGGACCTCACCCGGGGCACGAAGGGGTCGAGGACCTCGCTCGCGGTGGCCCATCCCGCCGGGGGAGGCGGGGAGCGAAAGAACTCGGCGACCGCAACCGCGATCCACGAGGCCCCGGATTCGCCCTCGGGGGCGGTCACTCGGGAGAGCTGGCGACGACCCGAGGGCATCTGAAAATAGAGCTGGGCGATGTGCCCGCCCCGGGCGACGACGATCACGAGGATGCCCCGGGAACGGCCGGCGTCGACGTCGAGGAGAGAGACGATGGGCACGTCGAGGACCCGGGCGACGGCAGTACGCACGGCTCTGGGGCGTACCCGGGAGTCAGCAGACTCGACGCTCACCGCCAGGGGAGTGCTCGCGGCCGCGCGCTGGGCCCTCACCGGGCCCGCCGCACCGAGGACGAGAGAGATGACCGAAAGAGCGGCCAGGAGTGCCTTCGTAGCCAGAGTTCTCATGCGCCCACCTCCACTGCCGGAGCATAGTGTGGGACGCAGAGTCACGGGAGGGAGGATCGCGAAGGGCCGTGGTTTCCTCGCAAGGAAGGGAGCCGAAGGAAATGCAGAGCATTTTCGAGGGTTCCTGACGCCGCGAGGGGGCCACGGAACGAGCGAGGAACCTTCCGTGGCTTTGCATCCCGCACTCGCAGGGCCCCGTTTGACTCGGGCCCAAGGGCGGGGGCAAGGTCTCGCGCCATGAGCCTCCGAACTCCCATGACCGCCCTCTCAGTGACCCTATCTCTGACCGTAGCCGTGACCATGCTCACCGCGAGCTGTGGCGGCGCGACAACGACGACGACCGCCGGCGCCGAGCGCACGCTCCAGGCCGACGCCGACGACTTCCTCGAGTTTTACACGGCGAGCTATCTCGGCCTCTACAACGAGATGGTCCGGGCGAGCTGGACGGCGAGCACCGACGTGACCCCCGAGCACACGGGGCTGCGCACCGGCGCCGACACCGTTTACGGAGCCTTCGTCGGCAACGGTCAGATCATCCGTCGCAGCCGGGACTTCCTCGCCCACCGCGATGAGCTGAACGAGAGCACCGTCCGGCAGCTCGAGATGGTCCTCGAGAACGCGGCCCTCGCCCCCCAGACGAACCCGGAGCTCGCGCGCCGAAAGGTCGCCGCGGATAGCGCCATGAGCGCGCTCCTCGACGGTTTTCAGTTTTGCCTCGCCCGCGAGGGAGAAGGCGAGAGCGCGACCTGCACGACGCCCCTCACCACCAACGACATCGACCGGATCCTCGCCGAGTCCGACGACCTCGAAGAGCGCCTGCGCTATTGGAACGCGTCGAAGGAGGTCGGCGTCGCGCTCCGGCCGGGGCTCGCGGAGCTCCGGGACCTGCGCAACGCGGTCGCCCAGGAGATGGGCTTCGACGACTTCTTCGCCTACCGCATCAGCAACTACGGCATGACCCCAGACGAGATGATGGCCCTCCTCGACCGCCTCGTCGAAGAGACCAAGCCGCTCTTCGACGAGCTCTCGTGCTGGACCCGCCATCGCCTCGCCGAGCGCTTCCACCACGAGGGCGAGGTGCCCGAACGCATCCCCGCCCATTGGATCGGAAACCGCTGGGCCCAGAGCTGGCCCGGCCTCGTCGAGGGGATCGACATGGACACCCTCGTGGAAGACAAGAGCCCCGAGTGGATCGTCCAGCAGGCCGAGCGTTTTTACGTCTCGATGGGCTTTCCCGAGCTGCCCCAGGCGTTCTGGGACGGATCAGACCTCTACCCCGTGGCCGAGGGCGACAGCCGCGACAAGAACGACCACGCCAGCGCGTGGCATGTCGACCTCGACCAGGACGTGCGCAGCCTGATGAGCGTCGAGGCGAACTGGCGCTGGTTCGGCACGACCCACCACGAACTCGGGCACATCTACTACTACCTCTCCTACGCCAACGACGACGTGCCGCCGCTACTCCGAGAGGGAGCGAACCGCGCGTACCACGAGGCGATGGGCAACCTGATCGAGCTCGCGAGCGGCCAGGCACCATACCTCGAAGAGGTCGGCCTGATGGCCGCGACCGACCAGCCGGACCAGGTCCAGGCGCTCCTCGACCGGGCGCTCACCGGCCCCATCGTCTTCATGCCCTTCGCCGTCGGCACCATGAGCCACTTCGAAAAGGCGCTCTATTCGGACAACCTGCCGGAGGATCAGTTCCAGGCGAAGTGGTGGGAGCTCGTCGGCCGCTATCAGAACGTCGCGCCCCCGGGCGACCGCCCCGAAGACGGCTGCGACGCGTGCAGCAAGACCCACATCATCAACGACCCGGGGGAGTACTACGACTACGCCCTCGCCGAGGTCCTCGTGTACCAGTTCCACGACCACATCTGCCGCGAGATCCTCGACCAGGACCCCCACGCCTGTAACTACTACGGCCGTCCCGAGGTCGGCGAGTACCTCCAGGGCATCATGGGCGCCGGCGCGACCCGCGACTGGCGCGAGGTGCTTCTCGAAGCCACCGGCGAGGAGCTCAGCGCCGAGCCGATGCTCGACTACTACCGCCCGCTCCTCGAGTACCTGCGGGCCGAGAACGGCGACCGCTGCAACTGAGGCTAACTCAGATACCGACGTCGGCGACCATTGAGCCATCGCTCGGCGGTCCGCTGGCGTCGCCCGTGCCGGAGTCCGTTCCGGCCTCGGGAACCCCCAAGTCCACTCCGGCCTCCGGGACCCCCGAGTCGACCGCAGAAGAACAACTCGGGGGAAGCGGGCGGGAGCACGACTGCATTATCGTTCCGCCGGCGTCCTCGGAGACGCAGGCCAAGGACCGACACACGTCGACGTTCGTCGTCCCCGTCCTCATCCCCGTGGGGGAGCTCGCTCAGTTCGTAGGCCCGCTGAAAGCTATCGAGGGCGTCCTCGAAGCGCCCGTCGCCGAACGCCATGCGCCCCGCTTCGAAGAGCGTGCGCGCCTCGATCTCATGGCGGGCGGCGCGCTCGTCGGCTTCCGAGGTTTCGGTCGTCTCTTGCGTCTCTTGCGCCTCTTGAGCTGACGCGGCGGGCACAAAGCCCGGGACAGCGATGACGAAGACCGCGACCGAAAAGAAAAGAGCGCTGCCCCGAAAGAGCCCCACCCCGCGAGGGTACCACGGAGCCGCCTACGGGCTGCAATCCCCCCCGCCGAATGGGATTCCCCTCGAAGAACGTGCTCTCAGCCTGCGCTCGCGAGGAGCATTCGCCGGAGCGCCGCCGTCGCCGGAGGCAGACTGTCGACCCCCCGATGGGCGAGGCTGAACTCACGGCGAATGGGCACCCGCGGATCGGCCAGCTCGACCAACTGCCCATCGGCGACGTCGCGCTGCACCGCCGCCCGGCTGAGGAGCGCGATGCCTACGCCGGCCCGCACATTGCCCAGCACCGTGGCTATCGAGTTCAGCTCCATCACGACGTCGGCCTCGGGGAAGAGCCGGTCGAGATGGCCGCGGGTCGTCGTACCCCGACCCAAGGTGACGAACGCAGCGTTCTCGAAGGTCTCGACCCTGTCGCCGGGCCTGCCAACCAAGACCAGCTCGTCGCTGCGCCAGCGCTCCCCGGGCCCATCGGCGACGATGGCGAGGTCGAGGTCACCCTTCTCGACCGCCAACAGAGACTCCGCCGTCGTCGATTCGCGCAGCTCGTAGCGAACCCCCGGGTGCTCGGCGGCGAAGGCCGCGAGGATGTCTGGCAAGAGATAGGTGCTCACCGTAGCGCCGGCGCCGAGGCATACACGCCCGGTCTCGAGGCGACTCACCTCGGCGACGGCCCGGAGCCCGTCCTCGAACGCGGCGAGGGCCGCCCGGGCCCGGGGGAGCAGCGCCTCGCCCTCGGCCGTCAACGATGCGCCCCGCCGACCGCGGTGGAAGACCCGAGCCCCGCAGCGCTCCTCGAGGCGCTGAATCGACGCCGTGAGCGCGGGCTGGCTGAGGTGCGCCTCCCTCGCTGCGGCGGTGAAGGTGCCGTGGGCCTCGATGAGCACAAAATGACGGAGCTCCTGAAGCATCAGCAATTCTTATCATAATCCTAAAAACAATCGATTGGCCGCATGCAACCACCACCGCCAGAGTCAAAACATGCTGCTTTTCCTTTCGGTTCTTCCTCTGGGCCTCGCCGCCGGGGCCCTCACGACCATCGCTGGCCTCGGCGGCGGCATGATGTTGGTCCTGGTCTTCTCGTTGCTCTGGGACGTGCCGACGGCCCTCGCCCTGAGCGCCCCAGCGTTGCTCCTCGGCAATCTCCACCGAGTCTGGCTCTTCCGGCGATCCGTCGATCGCCGCCTTGCGAAGAGCCTCGCCCTCGGCGCCCTCCCCGCATCGTTCATCGGCGGCCTCTTCGCCGTCGCGGTGCCGCCGTGGGTCTTGCACTGGCTCCTCGTCGCCACGACCGCCTTTGCCATCACCAAGCAACTCGGCTTCGTTTCGCTCAGCCGAGGGCCCTCGCCGATGGTCCCGGTCGGCCTCGGCGCCGGGTTCGTGACCGCGACCTCCGGCGGCGGCGGGCTCCTCGTCGCCCCGGTGCTCCTCGCCTCGGGGCTGCGCGCCGAGGCCTACGTCGCGACCGGCGCGGTCATCGCCGTCGCCATGCACATCGGACGCATCGGGGCCTACGGTTTCGGCGGGCTCATCGACGGTGAGAGCCTCGTGACCTCGGCGGCCCTCGCCGTCGCCATCATGAGTGGCAACTCCCTGGGCAAGAGGGCCCGCCCCCTCATGGCCGAGGGCACGAAGTTGCGCATCGCCTGGGGCACGATGGCGGTGGCGGTGGTGCTCGCCCTAGCGGGCGTCACCTGACGGCGTCGTAGGCGCGGGTATGGAGGTTGATGCGCAGGCCCCCCCCATAGCTGCCCTGGTTGACCACGTCGACGCCGCCCCAGACGTCGAAGCTCACGTAGCGCCCGACGAAGAACTCGATACCGACGCGCGGTTCGAGCCGGTAGCGGGTGACGACGTCGGTATCTTCGCTCACGCAGTCCCCGAGGTGGCTGGCCGTGGTCACCACCACCGCCTCGCCCCCGGCGAGGACCTCGCCGCGAAAGCGCAGGGGGCCCACGGGGCTGACGACCCCGGCGACGAGGCCGCCGCCGATGGTCTCGACGTCCGTGATGCGCAGGCTCAAATCGCCATCCGAGACGGCGCCTTCGGGCGGGTTACCGCTCGCGACGTCGAATTCGGCCCCGAGGAGGAAGTTGTCGAAGAGGGGCACGGTAAACCGGAGGTTCACGCCGGCGGTGAGCGCCGACGGGTTGTCGAGGTCGTCGGTCGCCAGGAAGAAGCGATAGGGGTTTCCGTCGTGATAGGTCGTGCCGCCGACCTCGAGGCCACTGAGCGAGAGGCGTCGAAAAGACGGCCCGATCTCGAAGCGCAGGGCCGGCCACATGGCGTTCCACTCTCGGCCGAAGCGCGTGCAGTCTTCAAACCCCGTGACGTCCGTGCGGTCGGTGCACGCCGGGGTCGAGGATCCACCGCCAGATGAAGACGACGAAGAGCCCCCATAGTCGCTATCGTCGCCCCAGGAATCATCAGAGGAGTCGCTGCTGCCACCGGAGTTGCTGCTCTCGGAGTCATCGCTCCCGCCGGAGTCACTGGAAGAAGAAGAGCCCGGCGGGCCGCAGCTCTGGGCCCGGGCGACATCGGCTGTCGATGCCCAGCCAAGGAGCACGGTTGCTATGGCAGCCGCGACCAGGTCGACGGACCGCGCGCTGCCGCGGCGAAGGGTGCGCGCCCGCTTCATCGGTACACCTCGACCCTCATGGCATCACCGTCGCGGCGGAAGCAGACCGGGGCCACCTGCTGCTCGTTGTCTGGAACCAGGCGGCTCACGTCGACGCAGAGCCGACCGAGCTCCCTCAAACCATCACCGACCGCGACGTACGCCAGGGCCTCCGAGGCATAGCCCTCGCCGTCGAGAACTGCGGGCACCACCTCCGCGCGGGGGTCATGGAGTTCCATCGGCGTCATGCCCCCGGCATCCTCGGCGTAGACCCAGACGTCTCGGAGGTTGACCTCGATGGGCGACCGACAGCGGTTGCCCAGCTCGTAGTCGATGGCAACCCAGGCACGCCCCACCTCGCCCTCACCGCGAGGCTGCATGCGCACATCGAGGCACCCGAGGGCCCGCACGCGCGGCTCGTCGACGCGCCCGTAGTGGTCGAAGGAGCCGGCCTCGTAGACCGGACCACAGCCGGTCAGAGACGAGCCGATAGCTATGATCGCGATCACCGAGAACAGAAGCGAACCCCTCACGACCACAACCCCATGCATTGGTCATACCGGAAATCACCGGCACAATTCCCTCGCGGGAACACCAAAGATCACGGCTCGGCGGGGAAAAACCCGTGCCTGGTCGGCCCAGGTGTGCCCTGAAACTCACTACGGGGTACCGATCGGCGTCGGCTTTCGCTATGAGCCGTCCATGACGACATCGTTGGTCACGGGAGCAAATCGCGGAATCGGCCTCGCCCTGGTGAGGGGCCTCCTCGAGCGCGGACACCACGTCATCGCCGCCTGCCGCAAGGCGAGCGACGAGCTCGCCCAGACCGGCGCCGAGGTGGTGACCGACGTGGACGTCACAGAAAGCGCCGGGGCCCAGCGCCTCGAAGC
>QMMC01000219.1 GCA_003647065.1 Deltaproteobacteria bacterium
ACATCGCCGAAGACGCGCTCTGGTGCAGTGACTTCGTGTCGTGGGTATACCGCGTAGCCGGGGTGCCGCTCACCGGCGGCTACGAAGGGGGCTGGCTGGTCACGAACAACAACGCGATGCGCGGGTGGTTCGAGCGCCGCCGCCGCTGGGTCCCCGCGACGTCACCGCGCTTCCGGACCTTCGATCCGGTCCCCGGAGACTACGTGCGCATCCAGACTCCCACCTGGGGCCACAGTGCGATCGTCGAACGGGTCGAAGGCGATACCCTCTACATCATCGAGGGCAACGCCCGGGGGCGAGTTCGGGCCAATCGCTATCGCGATTTCCGCCATCATCCGAAGGTCGGCGGATTCGGCATCATGACCCGGGCGCTCGCCCGCCGGGTCTGGCGCCCCTTGCTGCCGTCCTACTGGATGCCGTGGCTCCGGGGCCGTTGACGCCCAGCACCGGAGCGGTCAGCCCGGCATGCTCTTGGCACCATCCGGCACGCCTTCTTTTTCTAGCTTCTCGGCAACGGAAGAAGCGTCGTACCCGCACTCGGAGCACGCGGCCTCTCCGTCAAAGCGCGGGCTCTCGTCCGCCGCCGCTCCGACGGCGCGCATCGAGACCATCGACGCGGGCAAGAGGGCGTCGATCTCGGACCGCGTCGGATGCTGACGAACGCGAACGACTCCCTCTTCGCAGGAAGGGCAGGGTACGTGCCAAACCAAATCGGGCATGGCGCGGATACTAGCGCATCGTAGGCGGCGGGTCCCGGGGCAAGGCCCGGGGTCGAACTCAAATCTCGAGGTCTTCGCCGAGAGCCTCGCCGTCGCCGGACTCTTCGCCTGCCTCTTCGCCGTCACCCGACTCTTCGATATCGGCCGGCGCTCCCTCGGCGGGACCTACCTGCCCGAAATCCGCGCCGCCGCTCGTGGCACCCTCTCCGGAGTCGTCGGGGCACCGGTAGGCACGAGCACGCCCTACCCAGTGCTTCTCGACCTCACCGCGCTCTTCCTTCGAATCGACGACGACGTAGTTCGCGCCGTGGTCCGCGGCCTTGTTGCGCATCAGGAGCACGAGGTCTTCCTGGGTCGGCGGCCGGGCCGCGTCCGGCGGATGGCCAATGGCCACATCGCCGATGAGAGTGCAGCCAGCGGGCAAGTCGGCGTCGGCCGCGGTGTGCACGAGGCGCCCCCCGTCGGTGAGCGTGATGGCGGTGTTGCAACCGAGGGCAGCTACGACGGCGGCCGCGGCGATGACGAGGTTCGTGATGGTCTTCATTCTTCCTGCTAGCTAGTTGGGCGGGCCCACAGCTGCCCGGTCAGAACGCGACCGGAGCATACACCGGGTCGGTCGCTTCCCGCGATAGTCACTCACCCCGAAAGGTGGCTTCGCGGCGCTCGAGGAACGAAGCAAGGCCCTCGGCGGCGTCCTTCGAGGCCATCAAGCGCCGGGCCTGGTCGAGGAGCGCTGGCACCGCGGCGGCTGGGCCCTCGGTTTCGCTGAGGCGGGCAGACTCGAGGGTCGCCCGGACCCCGAGGGGGGCGCGCTTGGCGATGGTCTCGGCGATGGCGATCGCCGCGTCGACGTGCCCGCCGGCGGGCGTCACCTCTTGAACCAGGCCGAGGCGGTGGGCCTCGGCGGCATCGAAGATGTCTCCGGTGAGCAGCCAACGCATCGCGTTACCCCAGCCGGCAATCGCCGGCATGCGGATCGTCGCGCCGCCGAAGGGGAAGATCCCGCGATTGATCTCGATCTGCCCGAAGCGCGCGTCCTCGGCCGCGACCCGCACGTCGGCCGCGAGCAAGAGCTCGATGCCGATCGTGAGGCACCACCCGGAGACCGCCATCACGAAGGGCTTCTTGCGCAGGCGTCCATGAAGACCGAGGGGGTCGACCGTCCCATCGGGGAAGAGCGCCTCCCCAGCGGCGACGGCCGGCCCCACTTCCCCGAGGTCGAGGCCCGCGGTGAAGTGCTCGCCGTGACCGTAGAGCACGAGGCACCGCGCGTCGTCGTCGTCCTCATAAGCGGTGAACGCTTCGGCGAGCTCGCGGAGCATCGCGCGGTCGAAGGCGTTGCGTTTGTCGCTGCGATTCAGGCCGACGAGGTGAAGATGATCGCGGACTTCGATGCTGAGGCGGTCGGGCATAGGCCACAGCCTACGCTTCCCCGTTCTCTTTCAGGCGGCGTTTTCGGCGAGGAGCTGGTCGCGGATCCAGGTGACTGTTTCGGTGACGGCGACGTCCATCGGTGTGGCGCGCACTCCGAAGGTCTCGACGAAGCGTTGGTCGTCGACGTGGAAGGGCCCATCCCACTGGTAGGTCATCTCGGCGACCGCGGCGAGGAGCGGGACGAAGGTGCCGGCGGCACCGAGGAACCAGTTGGGAAGGCGGCGAATCTTCGCCGCGGGGTGACCGAGAGCCACCGCAACCAAGTCGAGGAGGTCGCGGGTCGTGCCCTGCCACGCCACCGGCAGATGGAAGATGCCGCCGTCGGGCTGCGGTTCGGTTCCGAGGGTGGCGAGGCCCCGGGCGACGTCGGGGAGGTAGCTGTAGCTATGGACCTGGTCCGGGTCGCCCATGACCTCGACGGCTTTGCCCGCAGCGAGTCGCTCGTAGCTTCGCTCCGAGAAGATCGCGCTCACGTTCGCCTCGGGCCCGAAGAAGTCGCTGGCGCGCCCGGTAGTAAAATGAAAATCACCGCGGTCGGCTCGGTCCTGGAGCTCTCGATAGAGCCGCGCCCGGAGCACGCCCTTCTTGGTGGTGGCATTCATCGGGGTGGCTTCGGTCATCGAAGTCCCTTCGGAGTCGCCGTACATGTAGACGTTGTCGAGGGTCACCAGGCGCGCACCAGAGAAGGCGGCGGCGTCGGCGATGGCCCCGTAGAGGGGCGGGAGGAGCTCTTCCCACTTGTGGTAGGCGGCGGGGTTCGTGCAGTTGTAGATGACCTCGGCACCCTCGGCGGCGCCCCGGGCGACAGCTGGGTCCGTGACGTCTCCTCGCAGCCAGGTGAGGCGAGGTTCGGTGGGCCCAGCCTCTCCGCGGCGAACAATACGGACCTCGGCGCCCCGACCAAGAAGCTCACGAGCGAGGAGCCGTCCCACCTGCCCCGCCCCAAAGATCGTGTGAATTGGCCTTTTTTTGCTCGTATTCGTCATATCTCTTCCCTCTCCTCCGCTAACTTGGAGCTTGCACAAAGAAGGCTCAACGGCGGTTTTTGGGATACGTGGTTGCAATGATGCAACCGGCGACCTGACGTGCTAGCGTTTGATCATGATCAAGCTTAGTTCCTGCAATCAGTGCTCGAGTTTCCTGCCGACCGGTATTTCCACGTGTCCCAACTGCGCCACGCGCATCGGCACGAAGGTGCGCCGCGTGGCCCGTCCCCTCGTCGCCCTCACCGGCGGAGTGCTCGCCATGACCCTGTCGGCTTGCTACGGCGGCGGCGTCGAGAGCTACGACAGTGGCTCGACGCCTGACTCCGCGATGGACAGCAGCGCCGACACCGGCGGTGGTGATTCGGCCACCGGCGACAGCGGCAGCGACGACGCGGCCACCGACGCCAGCGATGACGCGGCAGCCGACGCAGCGTCCGACGCCAGCGGTGACGCCAGCGGCGACGCGACGACGGGCGACGGCGGCGGCGACTCGTCGACGTGACTCGACGCGGCTCACTCCCCAAGGACCCTGGCGGCTCGAGGCGACGGCGCCTCGACGTCGTCGCCACGGACTACCACCCACGCTACGTGGTGTGGGAGCTGACCCTCACCTGCGATCACGCGTGCACCCACTGCGGCTCCCGGGCCGGAGTGGCTCGCGAGAACGAACTAACGACGGCGGAGGCCCTCGACGTAGTCGAGGAGCTCGCAGACCTCGGCACCGGTGAGGTCGTGCTCATCGGCGGCGAGGCCTACCTGCACCCCGGGTTCCTCGAGGTGGCGCGGGCCCTGACCGCCGCCGACGTGAACGTGATCGTCACCACTGGAGGCCGCGGGGTGACGGCGGAGCTCGCCGTGGCCATGGCCGACGCCGGCGTCCGGCGAGTCTCGGTGAGCATCGACGGCCTCGAAGAGGCCCACGACCAAATGCGCGCCCGGAAGGGGTCGTACCAGGACTGCCTGACCGCCCTCGCCAACGTGCGCGCCGCGGGCATCACCGCGACCGCCAACACGGTCTTGAACCGCTCGAACATGGGCGACCTCGAGGGCCTCTACGAGGTCCTCCGGGACGCGGGCGTGCGGTCCTGGCAGGTGCAGATCACCTCCCCCCTCGGGCGCGCCGCGGACCGTACGGCGATGCTGCTCCAGCCCTACGACTTTCTGGACCTCGTGCCGCGCATCGCCGCCGTCAAAGAACGCGGCCTCGCAGAAGGCCTCTTGCTGATGCCGGGGAACAACCTCGGATACTTCGGCCCCGAGGAAGGTCTACTGCGTTCGCAGCGCCCCGAACACGGCGACCACTGGGGCGGGTGCCAGGCGGGCAAGTTCGTCATGGGCATCGAGTCCGACGGAGCGGTCAAGGGGTGCCCTTCGCTGCAGACGTCGGCGTACGTCGGGGGCACGACGCGGGAATCATCCATCGCCAAGATCTGGGACGAGAGCCCAGAGCTCGCGTTTGCCCGAGCCCGAACCCGCGCCGACCTGCACGGCTTCTGCGCCGAGTGCGTGTATGCAGACGCATGTCTCGGTGGGTGCACCTTCACCGCCCACGCGTTCTTCGGTCGCCCCGGCAACAACCCTTACTGCCATTTCCGTGCCCTCGACCACGCGCGCCGCGGCCTCCGGGAGCGACTCGTCGCCCTCGATGCCGCACCGGGTTCGCCCTTCGATTGCGGCCTCTTCGAGATCGTCGTCGAGGCCGCGGACGCCGAGGAACCGGAGACGGTTTCCGACAGCGAGCTGCTGCAGATCACCCGGCAACCCCTGCGCGCCGTCCCCGGCCGCGAGTGAGCTCGTGGGTGGGCCCAAGAAACGAGGCGCGAGGCAAGAGACGCCGAGCTTCGCCAACCTGCGTTGGGACGACCTGCGGATCCTCGTCGCCTTGGCACGAGAGAAACACCTGAAGAGCGCCGGTGAATTACTCGGGGTGAACGCGTCGACGGTGAGCCGCCGCCTCGAGGCCCTCGAAGAGGCCATCGGCGCGCGACTCTTCGACCGCACTCCCTCGGGCCTGGTGGGGACCGTGGCCCTCGAGGAGCTCATGCCCCACGCCGAAGCTGTGGAGAGCGCCGTCGAGGCCTTCGTGCGCCAGGTCGCCGGCTTCGAGCGCGAACCGGAAGGCACCGTGCGCATCACCGCGCCCCCGGGCGTCGCCGAGCACTTCCTCGCACCCATCACCCGCGAGATCCGTGAGCAGTACCCGGGGCTTCGTCTCGAGCTCGAGGGCAGCGTCGCCTACGCCAACCTGACTCGCCGTGAGGCGGACATCGCGCTCCGGGCCTTCCGCCCGGACCGGGGAGACCTGGTGTCGGTGAAGATCGGCGAGAGCCGCGACTTCATCTTTGGTTCGGCCGAGTACGTCGAAGAGCTGGGCACGTTGTCGAGCCTCGACGACGCCCGGTGGATCCAGTGGGACCACGACCTCGCCCACTTCAGCACTGCCGAGTGGCTCGAGAAGCAGGTCCACCCAGACTCTATCTGGCTGCGTACGAACCGCATCGGCGCCCAGGTCGAGGCCGCGGAGCGGGGGCTGGGCTTGGTGGTGCTTCCGGAGATCTACGAAGGCGTGCACGGCCTGGTCCGGGCAGAGCTCAGCCCCGAGCTCACGGCGTCCCTCACGCCCTTCGCGAACCAAGAGCTCTGGCTCGTCGGCCACCGAGCCCTGCGTCATGTGCCGCGCATCACCGCCGTCTGGGACTTCCTGGTGACCCGCATGGCGGGCCTCCCAGGGGGCAAGCGCTAGACGCGCTAGAAGCACTAGAGCGGCGGTAGCATTTGGGCCGTCGCCGCGGCTAACCTTCGCGCCATGGCGAAGATGAAACGCAGCATGGTGGCCGCTCTGGCCCTCGCGGTGGTGGTCTTCGGGGCGTGGTTCGCCCTGTCGAACGGAGAGACCCCCGTGGCCGAGGCCCAGGGGGTCGAGTGGCAGGACCTCACCATGCGTCAGGCCCTCGACCGGGCCGCCGCCGAGGACCGCCGGGTCTTCGTGAAGTTCGACGCCGAGTGGTGCAGCTACTGCCGGAAGCTCGAAGATGAAGTGCTCTCGACCGCCGAGGGGGCTTCCATCACGGAAGACATGATCGCCGTGACCTTCGACTTCGACGACGAGGAGAACCGCGCCCTCGTCGAGCAGTACGTCGTCCTCGGTCTGCCTACGTCTCTCGTGCTCACCGCCGACGGAACCCAGGTGGGCCGCATCCAGGGTTACCACGGGCGCGAGGAGTGGGTGTCCGAGCTCGTCGCGGCGACGTCCGCGATCGACCCCGTTCCTGCCCTCCGAGCCGCCCATGAAGCGGCGCCGGACGACCCCGAAAAGACCCTGCGCCTCGGCGAGGCCCTGCTCGTCCGCGGGACCCCCGACGAAGGGGAGGCCCTCATCGAGCGTGCCTCCTGGGCGGCCCAGGACGAAGAAGCCCCCGACGTCGGCGCCGAGGCTCTCTTCGTATTGGGCCGGTACTACCACCGCGTGCGCCGGGACCCCCGGACCGCGCGCCACGTCTGGCGCGAGCTCGCTGCGCGCTACCCGGAGAGCGACTGGGCCGGCGGCGCCTGGTGGTGGTACGCGAAGGCCGAAGCCGAGATCGGACAGGTCGGCCTCGGCGCGGCGATCCTGCGCCGGCGAGCCGAGGACAACCCGAGGGCCACGGGCATCGTCATGCAGTGGGGCGAGTACGTGGACGAACGAAGCTACGACGAAGACCGCGAAGCGGTCGTCGAGGCGCTCACGGGCGTCGTGGGGTCGGCGGAAGACGCCGACGAACGCACGGAGGTCGAGGAGCTGATCGCCAAGCTACAAAACCCGAACGGCCAAGAGGCACCCGAGCTATAGTCACGCCATGCATAAATTCTTCATCTTGATCTCCATGGTCTCCCTCGTGTCCATCTTGTCCCTCGCCGCCTGCGGCGACGATTCAAGCACGACCGACTCGGGCACCGCGACCGACTCCGGCACCGCGACCGATACCGGCACCGCCGGCGACACCGGCACCGCGACTGACACCGGCACCGCCGGCGACACCGGCACCGCGACCGACACCGGCACCGCGACCGACACCGGCACCGCGACCGACACCGGCACCGACGCCATGGCCGGCGGCGAATGTGTCTTCAACTCCGACTGCATCCCCGCCGAGCGCTGCGAGTGTGACGAGGCCACGGGCTGCTTCTGTGCTCCGGGCACCCGGGGAACGGGGCAGAACGGGACCGACGTTTGCACCGATGGCAACGACTGTGAGAGTGCGATGTGCGTCGAAGGGCCCCCGGCGAGCACCACGGTCTTCTACTGCTCCGACGAGTGCGTGGACGACGACGACTGCACCGGCATGCTCCCGCGCTGCCTGGACATCGCCTTCGTCGGGCGGATCTGCGCGCGCATCCCGCCGGAGTGAGACCATCCGAGTTCCCCTGTGACCGACAAGCGCCTCATCCTCGATGCTCTTCTGAACAGGCTCGAGGCTGAGGCCACCGAGTTGCTCTCGGCAGCCGAGACGACGCGCAGCGGCGCGACCCACGCAGAGGCGCGGCCGGAGAACTCCAAGGACACCCGGGCCCTCGAGGCGTCTTACCTCGCCCGGGGCCAGGCCCAGCGCGTCGAAGAGGTGAACGAGCTGATCACCCGGCTGCGTTTCCTCGACCTGCCGAGCTACGGAGAAGACGATGTGGTTGGCCCGGCAGCGTTGGTCGAGGTCGAGATCGATGGAGAGCGCCTCGAGCGCCTCTTCCTCGTGCCGGCCGGCGGCGGCCACACCGTCGAGGTCGACGGGCTCACCATTCGGGCCATCACGATCGCCTCGCCGGTCGGCCGGGGGCTCCTGGGCAAAGAGGTCGGGGACGACTTCAAGCTCACCATTCGCGGGAAATCACGCGAATACGTCATCGAATCCCTCAGCTGACCCGGGCGGACCGGGAGCCATGCTTGTCTCTCGCCGAGAGGCCGCGTACGAAGCGTCATGCCCGAGACGACCAACCGCCAAATCACCGTGCTCTCTTCGCTCACCGCCCTGGCTGCCCTGGCCACGATCATGGCAGCAGCCTGCTCCTCACCGCCGGGGCGCGGCCCCGAGGCGGCATCGGCCGGCGACGAAGGCGGCGGGGATGAAGAAGAGGCGACGTCGACCGGGGGCCCTGTGGATGTCGCTTGCGCGACGGTCTCCGCCGACCCGGGATGGTCGTGTCCTGACGATCCCTCGCTTCGCGGCCGCGCCGGCGGCTCCTGCCCATCCGGCGAGTCGATGGTCGAGACCCCCGGTGTCTACGCCTTCCCGGAGACCCCGGTCCCGGCCAACGCGATGCCCGAGGGCGTGCACATCACCGCGTCGGGCCTCGGGACCTGCGTCGTGCGTCCCGGCACCGGCGGGGCGAAGCCGGGCGGAACGGACACCGTCGAGGTGCACTACCTCGGTTGGAACGTCGGTGACGGGGTCTTCGACGCGAGCGTCAATCGCCAGACGTCGATTAGCTTCGGCCTGGACCAAGTCATCGCGGGTTGGACCGAAGGCCTGCAGCTGATGAGCGAGGGCGAGGTTCGACGCTTCTTCATCCCCGAGTACCTCGCCTACCAGGGCCGCCCCGGCCGCCCCGGCGGCATGCTGCTCTTCGACGTCGAGCTCTTGAACGTCGAGTAGCCCTCTTCAGAGCCGCGGCGATGGCTGGGCAACAGCCGGCTGCTACACTCCGTCCATGGCTTCATGGAAGTGGGCGGTCGGCGCCTTGGTTAGCCTCTCCCTTTCGGGCTGCTTTCTTTCGCACAGCACCGACACCGACGCCGCCACCGACTCGGGCGTGCCCACCCGGAGCGACTCCGGGTGCGTGGACCTCGTTTACGAGGATGGGGGCACCGCCGCCGCGGAGTCCGTCGACCTGCTCATCATGGTCGACAACTCGAACTCGATGTCGGAAGAGCAGGCCTCCCTCGCCGTGGCGCTGCCAAATCTCGTCCGGGGGATCATCTCTGGCGACGTGGACCTCGACGGTGACATCGACTTCGCGCCCGCCGGCAGCCTGCACCTCGGGGTGGTGACCTCCGACATGGGCACCGGCGGCTTCGCCGTGCCCACGTGTAGCGAGTCGAACTTCGGGGACGACGGCGTATTGCGCACGGGGAGCGGCTCGTCGGACCGAGATTGTGCCGGGAGGTTCCCGACGTTCTTGGAGTTTGACCCCGACGGCGACGTGACGGTCGAAGAGTTCGCCACCCGCGCGGCCTGCGTGACCACCGCGGGGACCGGGGGCTGCGGCTTCGAACAGCAGCTCGACGCCGTGCTCAAGGCGGTGACGCCTTCCCGGTCGGCTGTCGACTTCGTCATGGGGACCTCCGGTCACGCCGACGGGGCGAACGTCGGCTTCCTGCGAGACGACTCGATCCTCGTCATCTTGGTCGTCACCGACGAGAACGATTGCTCGGCCCTCGATCCCGAGCTCTTCAACCCCGGGTCGAGGGTCTACACCGGCGACCTGAACCTGCGGTGCTTTCAGTTCCCCGGCGCCGTACACCCGGTCGAGCGCTACATCGACGGGCTCCTCGCCCTGCGCAGCGATCAGCCCGACCGCCTGGTCTTCGCCACCATCGTGGGCATCCCGCCGGACCTCTCGGGTGCGAGCGCCGATGCCATCCTGGCCGACCCCCGGACGACCGAGCACATCGACCCCGCGATGCCATTTCGCCTCGCGCCCTCGTGCGACGTGCCCGGCCGCGGCGTTGCTTTTCCACCGACACGCATCGTGCAGGTCGCCCAGGGCATCTCGCGGCGCGGCGGCCGCTCGCTGAACCTCTCCATCTGCCAGGAGGACTTCAGCCCCGCCGTCGGACTCATCCTCGAAGAGGTGGGCGCCGCGGCACGCCCAATCTGCCTCGACCCCTGACGCCTCTGGCGCTTCTCTTTCAGTCCCAGCGAGACGTGACGGTGAGCGTCCACTCGCGGACGACGCCGGTGCCACGGCCGCCGACGTTCTGGATGAGCAGGCGGTAGACGCCGTTGACGGCGTCGTCGCGGTAGATGGCCCGGTCGATGTAACGCTGGGGCAAGGGCCCGGTCATGGTGGCCCCGTCCCACAGCACGACGGGGTCCTGTCCGGTGGGCGGGTCGAGGCCGATCCAGAGGCTCGACGGGTCGGTATGCTCGATGTCGATGTCGACGATGATGTCCTCGGGGACTGTCGCCTGGCCAAAGACAGTCACCCGGGAGGCCGTGGGCTGACTCATGGCGATGGACGGAATGGAGGCGATGCCGCCGACGGTGAAGCTCTCACGCATCCACCCCGACGCACAGTAGCCCTGCCCGTAGACGGTCTCGGCGATGCAGATGTTCATCGAGTGGCAGTCCGTGTCGACGTCGCAGTCGTCCTGGGTGCCGGGGTAGTTCGTCGTATCCCGGCACTTGCCGTAGCCCATGCCGCCGGGGCGCCCGGTGCAGCGCAGAGTTCCTGGGCAGTCGTCGGTGGTTTCACAAACCTCTCCGCCTACGGGCAGCGCCACGGCGTCGAGCAGGTACTGCAGCGTGCGCGGGCCGACCCAGTAGAGGTCGACGAGGTGGGCCATCGTCACGACCGGACGGGCGGCGAGGATCGAGGTGGTCGACCGGGAGGGCACGCTCGCGTCGCGCAGTTCTTCTTCGGTGGCGGTGTTCGCGAAGGCGAGGACCCGGTCGGCGTCGGCGTAGGTGAGCTCGATGCCCTCGAACGTGCCCAGCACGTCGTCGTCGGCCGGCAGGTAGTCATTGTAGTAAGCGAACTCCGCGAGGGCCTCGAGGGCTGCGGGGCCAACCCAGCGGACGCCGTCGACCTCCTCGATGCTGTCGAAGAGGTCGTCGTCGCGCGTACCGTGCACCGCGTCGGGGCCGTCGCGGTGGGCGATGAGGTTTCCGGCGGCCCGGCGGTCGAGGGCGACGTCAACGTCGAGGAAGAGGAAGTCCGTGCCCTCACCGTCGTTCAGAAGACGCAAGACGCCGTAGCCCGCGCGGGTGCCTTCGAGGGCCGCGGTGGCGCCATCGGCCTTGCCGTCGATGGAGTCGGGGTCGCCCTCATCGAGGACGGCGGTGCAGCCGCCGACGGACAAGAGGACCGAGAGGACGGAGATGAAGAGCAGTGCCCAGAGGGGAAGACGGAGTCGCATGGGGGCAGGTAGTGCAAGACCGGGACCAGAGGTCGACACGAGAACCACGCCAGATTCGCTCTAGATTTGGAGGTTCCCGGTGGCCACCGTCCTAGCCGCCGCCGTCGAGCTCGGGTGCTAAGATTCGAAGGTGTTCACGCGGACAATCGCCGCCCTCGGCCTGACGTCCCTCCTCGCCTGCACGAGCGGGCCCTCGGTGGCGGAGGACAGCTCAGTGCATTGCGCCATCGTCGACGGAGGATGCTCTGTGGGTTGTGATCCCATCGAAGGGCAGTTGATGGACAGGGCGGCGATGTGCCGCGAACTACCGC
>QMMC01000220.1 GCA_003647065.1 Deltaproteobacteria bacterium
AAGGTACGGCTCGGTCGGCCCCTGCGGGCGCGCTCGCCAGCTGACGCACGTGAGCCCCATTAAAACGAGCTGCGGGTGACGAGGGCTCTCCGGGCCTTCTGACCGGGGGACTTGGGGACGCGTGGTTGCTTAATTGTCTTGTGGGTTGGCGTCTCCGGGGCCGGCTTCATTCCGGGGGCAGTTCCGGCTCTGGCTCGGGAACGGAGGGGTCTTCCTGGTCCTCCAAGTCGTCCTCGGGCATGGGTGCTCCCCCGTAGGCGGTGGCCGGTGCAACGTCGTCGATCGGTGTTTCGTCCGGCGACGCCTCGCCCGGGGTCCCCTCTTCGTGGGTCTCGGGTTCTGCTTCGCTCGTCGACCCGGCTGGAGTGCATGCCGCCGTGATCGAGGCCAACGCCGCGCCCCACGCGACCAGCGCGGACCGGCTGAGGCGCCTCGGTGGCGATGGTCGAGGGGCCGTCGGCGGGACGGCCTCGTCGCAGAACGGGCACGTGGAGTCGGTAGATCGGACGTGACGGTCGCAGTGACTACAGGGGATCAGGTGCATGGCGTGGCTCCTCGAGTATGCGGTCTCGTTGCGTTCGACCGATGGTGAGCACCCTACACCCTTGCTCTTCATCAACAAGATCACGGGCGTATGCCCGCGCCTTCGGCGGCCTCCTTCGGAGGCTCAGGGCCGGGTCTCTTCGGCTTCTACCCTCATGAACCCGGGGTCCGTGAGGTTGTCGTGTTCTACGGCGACTTCATCCGCGGTCAGTGCTCGCCTGTGTAGCCGCACTTCGTCGACCCGGCCGAGCAGGGGGTACACCTCTCGGCCGATGTACGCCGTACTGTCGTTGTCGACGGAGCCGAGCCCCGTGATGTCGATGCGGTCGACCTCGGCGCCATCGGCGTAGAGCACGAAAGCGTTGGCTGGGCGGTCGACGACGGTGACGAGGTGGGCCCACCGTCCGTCGAGGTCGGGGTCGGCACCGAATTGGCCGGTGCGGATCATCGACCCGTCGCTGATGCCCCCCCGCCAAGTGCTCGTGCCGAGCTCCATGTCGTAGCCGGGGTCGCCTGCGCTCGCGCCGCCCTTGTACCAGGGCATGTCCCAGCTCCCGACCGCGGCGTCGATGTGCACCCACACCGAGTAGGTGAACGACTGAGTCCCGAAATCGAGGCTGCCGTCACCGGGATCTCCGAGGATGATCGAGTCGTCGCTTCCGTCAAAGGCGCGGGAACGGCCGGCTACGCCGCCGGCGTCCCTCGGCTCTTGCCCGCGGCTCGCGCGCGCGCCGTGATTGCCCGCCCGGGTGCTGTCGTCGTAGGCGCCCCGGGTGGTCCCCGCGGTCAGGTGCCAGACGCCGACCGCGTAGTCATCCCAGGTCGCGTAGGGGTCGGCCATCGAGGCCGTGCCCGGATGGTCGTAGTAGAGGTAGAGCACGGTCTCGGCGGCGGCCTCGAGGCGCGGCAGCTTCACCCAGGCCGTCAGATAGCCGTCCCTCGAGATGTACTTCTCGATTTCGTACGGGAGCAGGGAGAGACCGTCCGCGCCCGTGAACGCGATGTCGGCGCCGTCGGCTTCGGCGTGGTCCCGGAGGTCGTCGTCGGTGCGGAGCTTCACGGCGACGGGATATCCGGCGATCGGCCCTGCCAAGCCCCGCCCTGGAATCACGATGCGCTTGCGACGCCCATAACCCATGAGCCAGGAGACACCGGGAGGGGCGTCCAGCGCAGTATCGGCCGGAGGCACCGCGCTGTCCCGCGCATCGCTCGGCGGGGCATCCGGGATCGGGCTCGAATCCATCGGCTCGACTCGCGCGTCCGTCGTCGTCCCGCCGTCCCCGCCGTCCCCCTGGGGGCCCGGGGGCAGAGCCGACGTTTCCAGGCTACACGCGGACAGCAAGAGCGTGAAAGGAACGACGAACCAAGCGGGCACCCGTTCACTCTAGCAGAAGGGGATGGTCACCGTTCATTTCGTCTCCGCCTTCAGGAGGTCTCGAGAGGGGCGCCCGCATTGCGCGAGGTGCGCCAATCGTCGTAGGTCGCGAGGACCATCGGGAACCAAATCGACGTGGAGATGTAGGTCAGGCCGACGCCGATCATCGCCAGGAAAGCGACCGAACGCAGGCCCGCGTGGTGGGTCAGCGCGAGGGCCGTGAAGCCCAGGAGGTTGGTGGTCGACG
This sequence comes from Deltaproteobacteria bacterium, assembly GCA_003647065.1. GTDB lineage: Bacteria > Myxococcota_A > Polyangia > Polyangiales > B10-G4 > B10-G4. The sequence continues at coordinate 2,166 of QMMC01000220.1, forward strand.
ATAACGCATTGGCCACGGTGGTCTGCCGGAGCACGACCGGGATGGACCCCGGGCCCCCGTCTCGCCACCGATGGTAGACGTGGATCGCGTTGTCCAAACTGATGGCGACGCAGACCGGCAGGATGGCGATGTTCATGAAGTTGAGGCGCAGCCCCGTGAGCCAGAGCGCGCCGGCGATGGAGACCACGCCGAGGGCCACTGCGCCGAGCACGGCGAGGGCCGGGCGAAGGCCGCGAAAGTCGATCAGGAGGACCAAGAAGACCGCGAAGAAGGTACCAAAGAGCAGGAACCGACCGTCGCGGGCGACGCGTTCGAAGATCTCCCCGGCGACCCAGTTCTCGCTGAGCATCGGTGCATGGAGGTCGGCGCCATCGAGGGCGCTCGCCACGGCGCGTGCCTGGGCGGCCCAGGAGGTCAACGCTTCGGTGCCCGTGTCATCGCGGCTCTCCACCATGAGGCGCACCATGGACCCGGTGCCGTCGGAGGTGAGCATGTGACCCACCGCGGAGTAGGGCACGTCGTCGATGGAAAACGGCTGAGCTGCCTCGATCATCCGGCGTGCGTCGGCCAGGCGGGATTCTCCAGCCTCGTCGAGCATGCCCGGGCGGATGCGGTCCAGTTGGGCTCCGAGGCGCTCTGCTAGCGCGGCGCGCGCTCGCTGTCTTTCGACGGGGGGGTAGACCTTGTCGATGGTCCCGATGGCCACCACATCCCAGTCTTCTCCGGCGGCTTCGCGCGCTTCACCCACCCCTTGGACGACGTCGCGCAACTCCCCGAGGTCCACCCCGTCCCGGACCCAAAGCATCGCGGCGGTGTGCCGCCCGCCGAGGTGATGACGCAGGTACTCGCCGAAGTTGCTCGCGTCCGTATCGCCCGCGAGCAGGCGCCAGCTCCCGTCGAAGCTCGCCCCACCCGTCGCCAGGACCAAGGCCGAAGCCGCCGCGAGGACCGGGACGAAGACGAGGATTCCGCGGCGCACCCCGGCCGGCACGTTCACGCCGCGAGTCTGGTCCTTTTCGGCCGGGAAATGCATCGGTCGCCACCGCTCCATGATCACCAGGAGCGCGGGCAACCCCACCATCGTCGTCACCAGCGTGATCAAGAGGCCCGCCGCGGCGATGATCCCGAACTCGCTGAAGCCGCGGAACTGGGCCAGGGCGATGATGCCGAAGACGCTGGCGTTGGTGAGCGCTCCGGAGACGAGAGCGCGTCCAGTCGAGGGCAGGAGCCGTTCGATCGCCGCCTCGAGGTCGAGCCCTTCTTCGCGGAGGGTGCGGTAGCGGTGCAATAGGTGGATGCCGTACTCGATACCGAGGCCCGATAGGATCGAGAAGAGGAAGCCGCTGATGATGTTGAGGTGGCCGACGGCGAGCTCTGCGAAGCCAAAGGTCCACGCGAGGCCCGACAAGAGCGGGACCGAGAGCAGCACCAGCGCCCGCGGCGTGCGCAGCGCCACGACGATGAAGAGCACGACGGCGCTGAAACCGACGATCCCGGCGAGGGTGAGGTCCTCACGCATCGCCGTATCCCCCTCGATTCGCGTGGGGATCCCGCCGGCGTAGCGGACCGCGAGGCCCTCATAGGGGCCTTCGGCGCGGACACCATCGACGGTCTCTCGAATCGCCGCATAGGTGACCCGGGCCGCATCGAGGTCGCTGCTCGGCGTCGCGACGAAGGCCCAGATGCAGAGGTAGCGGTCATCGGTCGTGATTATCCACTCTGGGAGATCGAGGGGACCGTTGGCCTCGTCGACGTCCGCGAGCAGCGCGGCCGTCGTTTCGCCGTCTTCACCATCGGCACCGTCGTCTTCGAAGTCGATGTAGAGCCCGGTCCGGAGCAGGAGCTCCCGGTCGATGGCCTGCTCCGCGCGGTCGACCAGCTCTTCGAGCTCGGACTCGTCGACGTAGAGAAGCTGTCGGTCCTCGAAGAACCCGACGTCGACCCAGCCGCCCGTCGCCAAGACCTCGGGGCGCGTTTCGAGGGCGGGGATGAGCTCCCGGGCGAATCGCTCTGCGAGTTCGGGGTCGTCGCGGGGAATGGCAACGAGCACATTGCTCGGCGCCCGGGCGTGCTCGATTACCTGCCGAAGTTCTCGGACCGGCCGTTCGTCCTCGGGCAGCAAGTCCAAGAAAGACGCCCGGAGCTCGAGCTGCGATGCCAAGAGCGCCGCTGGTACCATCGAGAGCACCACCACCGCGATGAGCAGGCCCGCGCGGCGATGGATCAGCCGCCCGAGGCGGGCCAGGGCGCGTTCGATGAGGCCGTCCTGCCGGTCCGTCTCGCTCACGGGCGCGAACGTGTCACGCCCTCCCGGGGGAGTCGAGGGGCCGTATCGTGGGCGCGGTGGATCGGATCGCAGCCGCCCTTCGATCGTGCTATCAGCGCGGGCCGTCCCACGGGTCCGAGCCTTGGCACCAGAAACCAAAAGCACGTCGCCGAGCCTCTCGTACGCGTTGATAGCAGCCCTTCCACTCGCGGCGGTGCTCACCAGCCTCGGCGAGGTGGTCAGCGTGGTCCGCCGGGTTCCGGTCGTTCACGCCTCGCTTGTCTTCGGCGTCGTGGGCCAGGTCGCCGAGGCGTTCTTCGTTCGTGCATGGCCGGTCCTCGCTTTGGTCCTCGCCCAAGGGGCCCTCGTCGCCGTCGCCGAACGTCAGCCCACGCGGCGGCGTTGGCTTGCCGTTGCGGTGTTCCTGCTCTCCCTCGGCCACGGCCTCTTCACCCATCACCTCTTGACCGTCGACACCCACATGGGCCCCTTCGCGACCTTCTGGGTCTTGATGCTCGGTTTCGGTGGCCTTCATGGTCTGGTGCTCGTCTGCTGCATGGTCCGCGAGGCGCCGCGGGTTCGTCTGGTTTTCGGGGTGTTCTTCACCGCGGCCGCGCCGATCGTCTGGGCCGTCCACTACGACTGGCTACCGGACGTCTATCTGCCCGCCGAGTCGTTCGCGGTCCTGACCCTCATCTGTCTCGCGCTGGGCCTCGCGCTTCTGACACGCACCGATAGGGCACGGCGCGGTCTTTCGATCGCAGGGGGGGGCGGGGTTCTGGTCATGGTGGTCGCCGCGCTGGTGCCGCAAACGGGTGAGGCCCGTTCGGCTTCTTACTTCTACAGCGCCCTCTGCCGAGGGCGGGTCGCCGCCGCCGCCATCGCCGCCGAGGGGCCGGCGCTGTGGCCTACCGAGCTCAGCGAACGAACTCTCCGGCCCGACCCCGATGCGCGCGAGCGTTTCGCCGAGCACTCTGGGCTTCCCCCGCTCCCGGAAGGCTTCGCCCTCGAGGACTACGACGTGCTGCTCATGATCAGCGAGGCCCTTCGTTATCCCGAGACCCGCCTCGCAGACCCGGCCCTCGAGACGATGCCCAACCTGGCTGCCTTCGCCGAGGGGGCGCTCAGCTTCACCGAAGCGAGTTCACCTTCGGTGGCCACGTTCCCTTCGACGACATCCGTCCTGTCGATGACCACGCTCTCGTCGGCCGAGGTCGAGATCCTCCCGCACTTCACGACGGGCCGCCTGCGCTCGGGTGCCCTCATCGTCCCGGAGCTCTTGTCGGCCTCCGGCTATTCGACGTTCTGGGCCGGCCACAATGGAGGCCTCGCCTTCACCTCCTACATGCTCGGCCTCGACCAGGGCTTCGATGAAACGCACCTCTACCAGATGGGCAGCACCGGCACCGACGACCACGATGTCGTTCGGTCCGCCGTACAGGAGATCCGCAGCCATCACGAGGCGAACGAGCGCTTCTTCGGCATGGTCTTCTTTCAGGCTCCTCACCATCCGTATCGCGTGCACGACACGGACCGGCCGTCAGATACGGCGCGCGACCGCTACCGACAGGAGCTGCGTTTCGTAGACGAGCGCATGGCGGAGGTCCTCGCCGAGGTCGACCGGGACGGGGGCGCCGAGCGCACGGTGGTGATCGTGATGGGTGACCACGGCGAGGCCTTCGGCGAGCATCGGGTGAACTACCACTCGTCGAACGTTCACCGAGAGCAGGCCCATGTGCCGATGGTGATCCGCGTGCCCGGTGTCGAGGCCGCCGAGCTCTCGGCCCCGACCTCCACCGGCTACGTATTCCCGTGGCTGCTCCTCCACGGCCCGCCGCCGTGCCGGGTGGCGGCCGAGCGCGTCCTCCGCGACGACCTCGGGCCGCTCTTTCGCGAGACCGAGGGGGCGGTGCTGGTGGAGCTGATCGGCCATCGCCACCTCAGAACCGCCCTCCGGTACCCGACCCACACCGTGCTTTACGATTTGCTCGGCGACGCCATGCGCATCTACGACGTCGAGGCCGACCCGGACGAGCACCACGACCTCGCGCCCATCGACGAAGAGCTCCGGCAACTGTTTCGCCCGCGGGTCGACGCCTACCGGCGCGCGCGCTTCGCCGGTCAACGCTTCACGTTCATCGACGAGCTCTGACTCAATCGCCGCCGGCTTTTGGTCAGTCGCCGCCAGCGGCTTGGACCTGGGCGTTGACGGACTCGGCGGTCGCCGGGGGCCGACGGAGCTCAGCGATGGCCTTCGCTCCGCCCACTTCACGGGCCCAGACCCCGAGGGCCTCCATGCCATCGTCGAGGCCGACGCGGGGCTCCCACTCGAGGTCGTTGAGGCCCCGGCTGATGTCGAAGGTCACTCCGCGTCCGCGGATGACGACATCTTCGCGCATGAGCCCGTCGCTCGTCGGGCTGCGGAGCCGCGCCATGGCGAAGGCGAGGGTGAGGCCCGGCCCTCGCCGCGGCGTAGCCAAGCCCAACGCTTCGGAAAGCGGCCCGAGGAACTCGCGCAGGCTCAAGAACTCGTTGTCGGCGATGTAATAGGCGCCGCCGACGGCGCCCTCGGCTCGAGTCGCCGCGACGACGGCGTCGATGAGGTTGTCGATGTAGGTGATCGCGACGAGGTTGTCGCCGCGGCCGACCATGCGAATGCCGCCAGAGAGGCCCTCGGCGCAGAGCTCCGGGAGCCGTGAGGTGTCACCCGGGCCCCAGACCCACGCCGGCCGGAGGGCGACGACCTCGAGGCCGTCGCCGGACGCCGTGACCGCGACCTCTTCGGCGAGGCTCTTGCTCCAGGCATGGGCCCCGAGGGGCGGCTCCATGAGCACCTGCCGCTCACTGCAGTTGAGGCGCTCCCAGTTCGTCAGAGTCACGTCGGCGCAGGACATGTGCACCAGGCGGCGCACCTCGGCGTGGCGCGCGGCGTTGACGACGTTTTCGGTGCCCGCGACGTTGACCCAAGAGTAGGCCCGCTTTGCAGAGCGGTACCCCGTGACGGCTGCGCAGTGGATGATCGTGTCGCAGCCGGCTGCGGCGTCGGCTACGGCATTCGGGTCCCCGAGGGACCCCACGCAGATTTCGACCCCTTCGGTGACGAGCTCGGCGGTGCGTTCCCGGGAGCGCACGTAGGCGACGACTTCGTGGCCGTCTCGGATGAGGCGGCGGGCCGCCTGGCCACCGATGAACCCGGTGGCCCCGGTGATCAGGGCGCGCATGAGGCCCGCAGCATAACAGGCCTCTTGCCGCGGACCTGCTAACCTTAGGCCGTGCTCCGCGGGCTCGCGGCCTTGGCTTTTGTCGTTTTCGCCGTCTTTGGATGTGGCGCGGAGCCGGACTGCATCGACGAGGACGGCGACGGCTACGGTACCGGCTGTGCTCTCGGCGACGACTGCGATGACACCAACGCCGGCCGGGAGACCGATTGCGAGACCGTGCCGCCGCCGGATTGCACCCTGGACCCCTTCGGGACGGGGTGCCCATGCCTGGTCGGCTCGGTCACCGGCTGCTACGCGGGGCCCGAAGAAACCCGCGACGTGGGCTCTTGCCGAGCCGGCCGGGCCACCTGCATCAACGGGCATTGGGGGCTCTGCGAGGGCGCGGTGCTTCCCCGGGGCGAAATCTGCGACACCTTCGACCAGGACTGCGACGGCCTCGTCGACGAAGGCGTGACCAGCCCCTGCGGCGGGTGCGCTTCGAGCTGCCGCGGGGGCGTTTGGGGTGAGGTCGACGCGCCCTTCGTCCCGGGCCCCGGCGCGGTGGTCGGTGACACCGGGGCTCTCACCCTCGCCTACGCCGAGGACGTCGCCGGGAGCTTCGTTTGGATCGCGAACAGCGGCGAAGGCACGCTCTCCAAGATCGACGCGGCCCGGGCGGTCGAGGTCGCGCGCTACGAGACGGGCGGCACCGAGCCGAGCCGCGTCGCCGTCGACTACCGCGGTGACGTTTGGGTCACCAACCGCGAGTTCGACGGAGTCTCCTCCGTGACCAAGGTAGCTGGCGACGCGAGTCGGTGCATCGACCGGGACGGGGACGGCCTGGTCACCTCCCTCGGCCCGGACCACGTGCTCTCCTTCGGGGTGGACGAGTGCGTGCTCTTCCGCGTCCCCGTCGGCGCCGCCGGTGAGGTGGCCCGGTCCCTCGCCATCGACGGCGAGCGAGGCCTCGACGACGCCTCCGGCGGAAACGCCTGGGTCGGTTTGCACGACGGCCAGGCCGTCGTCGTCCTCGACGGGATCACCGGGGACGTCATCGAACGCATCGAGACCCCGGGCTTCTCGCCCTACGCCGCGGCCTTCGACGCCTGGGGCACGCTCTTCATGTCGTCCCGGGACGGCTTCCTCGCCCGCATCGACCGGGGGGAGATGCCCCGGCAGGTGACGCTCATCGAGGTCCCCCTCAGCTGCTATCTGCTCTATGGCCTGAGCATCGACGGTGCCGGGCGGGTCCTCGCGACCGGCTTCTCCTGCGACGACGTCGTCTCCTACGACCCCCTCCGCGACCACTTCACCGAGCTCCAGACCCCGCCGAGCACCCGGGGCATCGCCGTCAGCGGCGGCGACGTCTTCGTCGCTCACACGGCGGGCATGGTCTCGCGCATCGATCCCTCCCTGACCGCGGTCCTCGACACCGCCCCCCTCACGGACGAAGAGGCCATGGACGGCTTCGAGCCCTTCGAGTCCATCGGCGTGGGCATCGACGCAGCCGGCGATGTCTGGGTGGCTTCGAGCCAAGGCGGTCCAGACGGCGGCGGGGTGGCGACGCGGCTCCGCGGGGACGACCTCACGATCACGGCCCAGGTGCCCCTCGGATTTGCTCCCCACACCCAGGGCGACTTCACCGGCGCCGAGCTCCGCGGCGGCTTTGGCCCCGAGGGCGACGCCGCCCACGTCTTTTCGGGGTGCCTCGGGGGCGGGGCGACGGAGTGGATTGCCCTTCACCTCTCGGCCTTCGCGGGCTCGAATGGCTCGGTCGAGGTCAGCGTGCGCCAGGCCTCGACGGCCCCGGCGCTCTCCGCCCAGCCCTGGACCGTGCTCGGTACTTTCCCGGGGGACGCGGCGCCCTACGCCCTCGATTTGCCCCTCGGCGGTTTCGTCGAGGTGCGCCTGGTCCTGCGCACCGACGCCCGGGACGGGGCCCCCCGGGTAACCCGGGTGGGCCTCGAGTGGCGCTGTCCTGGCCCCATTTGAGGGGGAATCGATCCGAGGCCGGCGGTGCCTCGTGGGCCATGAACAGGTGTTTTCTTTTCGCGCATTTTCTGCGGTAGCATCCCGCCCGTGACCCAGGCTTTGCCCAGATTATCCGCGGCGTTTGCGCTGCTCCTCGCTCTTGCCCTCGTCCTCGGGGCGCCGGCGATGGTTCAGGCGCAAGACGCCAGTGAAGAGGCCGGTACCGAGGCGAGCGGCGGCGACGAAGCCGCCGAAGACGCCCAGGCGATGATGACCGACGAGTCGGCCATCGACGACCAAGCCGCCCGGGAGTTCTTCACCTCGGGCTCCAACCTCTACTCCCTCGGGCGCTACCACGACGCGGCCCTCCAGTTTCAGCAGGCCTACGACCTCTCCGAGCGACCCGCCCTGCTCTACAACATCTACCTCGCCCACCGCGATGCGTCTGAACATGCCGAAGCCGCCGTCGCCCTCCGGCTCTACCTCGAGGCGACGCCCGACGCCGACAACCATGCCGCCCTCACGGTCCGCCTCGAGAACCTCGAGCGCGGCCTCGCCGAACAAGAGGCATCCCGCGTCTCCGCTGCTACTGCAGCCGAAGAGGCGGTGCGCCAGGAACAGGCCGAGCGCGAGCGCCGTGAAGCCGAGGAGCGCGCCCTCGCTGAGGACGACAAGAACATCATTCCCTGGATCATCGCCGCCTCCGGTGGTGCCGTGATGGCGGTTGGGGTCGTGACGGGGATCATCGCTTTGGGGCTTGCGTCGAGCTTGGACGAGAACTGCGAACCCGCCGTGGATGGAGTCCGCTTTTGCCCTTCGGACCCGAGCCTGGAACTCGAAAACAAACAATCGGCGCTCTCGACCTTCGCCGTCATGACCGACATTTTTCTCATTGGCGGCGGCGTCATCGCTGCCGTCGGCCTCACCTGGGGCCTGGTTCGGCTCGGCGGCGCCGAGGATGACGAAGACGCGCCGACAGTTTCGGCGATGTGCGGACCGACGGGCTGCGGCGCTTCGATGCGGATGGGATTCTGATGTTGGCTATCAAACGACTCGCGGGTGCGGCTGCCCTGATGTTGCCGGCGCTACTGGCGGCGTCTTGCTCGGCGATCACAAATCCCGGTCAGTATGTATTCTTCGAAGGGGGGTGTCCCCTCGGCTCGGATGAGAGTGACCTGCAGGTCGAACTCTTCAACTTCGAGGCGCACGAGGACAAGCGTATCGAGGTGCGTCTCATCCGAGATGGTGAGTTCGTTCTGCGAGCTGTCCTCGAAGGCATCGACCCGATCGGGACCGAAGAGGGGAACGCAGACACCTCGCTCGACCTCTGCCTCACCTTTTCCGATGCCCTCGATTTCGCGGGATCGTATCAGGTGCACACTTTTGTCGATTGTGCGGAAGAAGAGTCCGTTCCCTGTGGAAACGGGGACTTCGAGCCACCCGGGGAGGATGGATGGTTGTCCGGGGTCCAGGACGGGTACGCCGAGGTTGATGGCTCCATTGCGCCGACAGGCTTCGACGACCCCGCGAGTTTTCCTCCCGGAGATTTTCAGCTCGATGTGCGTGGTATGCACGTGCACGCGGTGGGGACCCAACACTTCGCGCTCAACGTCATCGACCCACTCGGGAACGTAGTGGGCTTCGCCCGTGTCCCGAAGATCGTTGAGCCTGATTTTACCGTCTTCATCCAAGAGGTTCTCCAGCCGGATACGGACTACACGGTGGAGATGTATGCGGATTTCGTAAAAAACGGGATCTACGACCCGATCATTGCCGGCGGTGGTTCGGGCGATCATTCGTGGATCAAGTCCTTCCGATCGAACGGGGAAGGCATGATCATCGAGTCTTGGGATCACGACACCAACTTCGAAGACCTGGACTCTTTCACATTCTAGCCCCCCCTCTTTCTCAAGCCGCCTCGGCGACCTCCTTCTCCTTCTCCTTCTCC
>QMMC01000221.1 GCA_003647065.1 Deltaproteobacteria bacterium
CCAAGCTCGGTCTCGTAGATCGATGCGGCCTCGATGAGCAACCGCGCGCGCTCACCGTCGGAGTCGGCGAGACGGATGCGCACGTCATAGAGGTCGGCAACCTTCTCGGTGGCGCCAGTCTGCCGATAGACCGAGTCCAAGGTCTCGACGACCTCTGCGGCGAGGCTCTCGTCGTCGGCGAGGCGCTCCATCGATTGCAGCGCGAGGAGGTCCGTGGGCTCGGACTCGAGCACCTCCTGATAAGCGTTGAACGCGCCACGGAGGTCTCCGTGGTGCTCTTCCTTCACGGCGCCGAGACGCACCAGGAATCCGTTTCGCTCCGCGGGATCGTTGGACAAGCCAACCCGCCGTTCGAGCACCCCAGCGAGTTCGCTGAAGGCTTCGGTCTTGGCGTAGAGCCGGTCGAGGGCCGCGAGGAGCGCATCGTCGTCACCGACCTGCTCCGAGGCCCGAGCGTATGCTTCGATCGCGCGCTGGTCGTCGCCCAGGTTCTCCTCGGCGATGCGAGCCAGGCGCGTGTAGAGCACCGAGGCCGCCGTGGGGTCGAGGACCGACGAGGCCCGCGCCGACAGCGCGTCGGCGACCCGGTCGTGGGCTCCGAGCATCACGCCCACGCGCTCGAGCTCGTCTGCGGTCCCGGGGTCCGCGGGGTCCTCGGCGAGAGCACGGGAAAGCGCCTCGAACGCTGCGTCGAGATCGGACCTGCCCTGCTCGTGAACTCCAGCGATGCGCCGGAGACGGTCGCGACGTCCAACGGGATCACTGTCGGCCTCTACGAGGAGGGAGAGCAGCGCCGCGAGGTCGTCCCAGCGCTCCTGGATTTCGAGGCGCGGTTCGAGAATCTCGGCCGCACGCTCGAGGTAGTCGGCGAGGTTGGCGATACGCAGGAGCGCGTCGAAGGTCGGCGGGTAGTGACCGTCGAGAGAGAGGGCCTCCTCGTACATCGCCAGCGCCTCGTGCACGTCGTCGAGCTCTCGTTCGAGAACCTCACCGGCACGATGGGTCAGCTCGACCCGGACCGAGTTATCCTCGGCCAGCCCAGCTCGGAGGCGAATGTTTTCGAGCAAGTCGGACCACATCGCCTGGCGCTCATAGAGCCGCGCGAGGGAGACGATGGCATCCATGTTCTGGGCGTCATCATCCAGAACACGGTTGAAGGCGTCGATGGCGTCCTCGGGACGCGAGAGCTGGGTATCGAGGAGCGTGCCCAGGCGCATGGCCACCTCGACGCGCAGTTCCGAGTCGGTCTCGACCGCCATCCGTCGGGCGAGGATCTCCCCGAGCTTCTCGAAGTTACCGGCCGCCGTGTAGAGGCGGTCGAGGCCTTCGAGGGCGATCTCGTCCGAGTCGTTCTCGACAGTTGCCTTTTCGTACGCCTCGATGGCGCCATCGCGGTCTCCGAGGAGTTCCTCCAGGACCGACGCTTCTCGACGCAGGAGCTCACCGCGCTCTTCCGCGTCGTAGACCCTCTCGACGCGGCGGCCGAGCACGTCGACTAGGCCGCGCCAGTCCCCGACCATCGTATGCAGCTGCTCGAGCTGCGAGAGCGGCTCCACCACCTCGGCGTCGTGGACGAGGATGCGCTCGTAGGTCTCGATGGCAGAGCGGGGATCACCGCGCCGCTTGTCGTGGGTGTCTGCGACGACGGTGAGCAACTCGGTGATCAAGGTCGGGTCGTCCGCCCCCTTGGCGGCGGCCTCGTACGCGGCGACCTGTTGGTCCCACGCCTCCAGAAGCGTCGCCAGGCGGTCGAGCTCGGCGCGGGTCACTTCGTCGTGGGGGTCCAGGACGAACGCCCGCGACCATGCGTTGAAAGCAAGCACTCCGTCGCGCCCACGCTCTTCGTGCAAACGGCCGATCTCGCCGAGCAAGCGAACTAGCTCGGTGGGATCGTCGCCGAGTTCGACCTGCGCCTCGAAGATGGCCACCAGCTTTCGCCACTCGTCGGCGCCGCGGTAGATCGGCTCGAGGAGCTGGGTGATGCGCAGCCGGTTTTCGACGGAGGTGACCATCTGCTCGAGCTTGGCCACCGTGGGCGAGAAGCTCGGCGCGGCCTCGGTGATCTCTTCGAAGACATCGAGGGCAGAGCTACGATCATCGAGACGGTCGACGAGCAGCTCTCCGAGGCGGTGCTTGAGGGGCACCTCGTCCTCGGTGCCCATGACGATGTCGATACGGTGCCGAATGTGTTCGGCCAGGTCTCCCCAGCGCTCTCCTTGCGTGAGCAACCGGTCGAGTTCGTCGATGGCCCGGGGGTCTTCCCGGTCGAGCTCGAGGACCTCGCGGTAGAGGTCGACCGCGGCATCCGCCTCGCTCTTTTCCCCTTCGGTCACCTGGGCCATGACGTGGAGCAGCTCGCGACGCTCGTCGTCGCTTTCCGCAACCTCGACCCGACCTCGGTGCAAAGCCACCAAAGAGTCCCACTGCTCTTGGCGCCGATAAACGCCGGCGAGGGCCTCGAAGACCGGAAGGTCGGCCGGGTCGAACTCGAGGGCGCTTCGATAGAACTGCGCCGCCAGGGCGAGGTCCCCGGTCTTCTCCTCGTGGAGCCGTCCGGTGATCGCCGCCAGCTTCGCGGTGACCGGTTCATCGACGCCGGTCTCCGCCAGAGCCTCGCCGTAGACCTCGGCCAAGCGGTCGTGCTTGTCGAGGTTCTTCGCGAGGCGGGTGAGGGTATCCCAACTGGACTCGTCGACGGGGTCGGCCTTGAAGAGCCGAGCGTAGACCTCGAGGGCCCCCTCGAGGTCCTCCAGATAGTCCTCGTGAATCTGGCCGAGGCGGCCGAGGAGGACCTTCTTTTCGTCCGGAATGTCCTCGCCGGCGACTCGCGCTTCGAGGGTGGCCGTGACCTTGGGCCAGTCCATCTGCTGGAGGAAGACCGGTTCGAGAAGCTCCGCCGCCGTCGCGCGGTGCTCCTCGTCGTCCATCAGGCCTTCGAGGGCCGCGATGGTGTCGGCGTGACCGACGTCGCTGCCGAGCACCTCGCGATAACACTCGATCGCTCGGAAGGTGTCTTCCAGCTGGAGCTGGCACACCCGTCCGAGGCGATAGCGCACATCCGGGGCGCTGCCCTCGGCGCCGCCGAGGATGGCGTCGAGGCGTCGCTCGAGAGCCGACGCGAGGTCGTCGAAGCGCTCAGCCCGACGATAGAGACGCTCGAGGCCGTCGAAGGCGGCCGGCCGCACTTCTTCATTGAGCACCTGTTCGTAGGCGTCGATCGCGGCGTCGACGTCCTCGAGGGAGGTCTCCGAGAGCTCGGCCTGGCGCAACAGGAGGGCAACCCGCGCGGGGGTGTCCTCGGCGAGCTCGGTCTTGCGCCGAAGCACGTCGAGGAGGCCGCGGTGATCATTCTGGCGAAGCTTCAGGGCCTCGAGGGAATCGAGGGCGTCCGTGTGCTCGGGCGACTCCTCGAGCACCTTGTCGTAGTACTCGGCGGCGAGTTCGTCGTCCTCGAGGCGCGAGACCGCCGCATCGGCGATCTTGAGCAGGATCTCGAGGGAGATGTCTCCGTCGTAGACGTCGGCAGCGATCTCCCGCAAGAACGTGACGTAGTCGGTGAACCGCTCGGAGGCAACCGAGTGGCGCTCGAGATCCGCCAGCATATGGGCGAGGTCGGGGTCGCCGAGCGCGACCTTGATGGCTTCCCCGGTGAGCTCGAAGGCGCGGCTCGGCGATTCGAGGCCGACATCGGCGACCTCGGCTGCGCGGCGCAGGGCCGCGAGACGCTCGGCGGGGTCGTCCGACTCGCCGGTGACGATGAGCACGGCGATGAGCTTTTCGTAGTCCGCCGTGCCTTCGAAGCGCGGCGTGAGCACCCGCGCGGCGGCGGTGCGACATTCACGGTCGTCCCCAGCGACGACCGCTTCGAGGGCCGCGAGGGCCCCCTCGTGGTCCGGCACGATGGCCATCACCTCGGAGTAAGCCTCGATGGCGCCCTCGACGTCGCCGGTGCGCTCGCGCATGAGCTCGCCGGCGCGGAAGCGCAAGCCTGCGCGCTCGATCGGGTCCTCGACCTCGGCGAGCTCCTGCTCGACGACCTCGAGAAGGTCATCCCACTTTTCGGTCTTTTCGTAGAGCCGGCCGAGGGCCCCGAGGGTTTCCCGGGTCGCCCCGAAACGGGACAGGACCTCGTTGTAGGCGACGATGGCGTTGTCCGAATCGTCGAGCTTTTGTTCGTAGATCTCTCCGACGCGCAAGCCGATGACCTGCTGCTCGGCGTCGTCATCGGTGGCGTTGTCGCGGCTCTGGAGCACGCCGATGAGCTTCTGCCACTGCTCTCCGCGCTCGTAGAGGCGCTCGAGGGCGAGCATGGCGTCGACATCGTTCGGGTCGTTGTCGAGGCGCTCCCGATGCGCGGCGATCGCGCCGGGCGTGTTCTCGAGGGTATCTTCGAACAGATCCGCCAGGCGAATCAGAAGCCCGCGCTTGTCGTCGGGGGAATCGACGAGGGGCACCTGCCTCCGGAGGTCCTCGGCCAGGAGCTCGAATTTTTGATCACCTAGGTGAATTCGCTCGAGGGCCTGGGAGGCCGGGAGTACCGCGTCCGGATTGTCACCATCGACCTCGATCAGCCGCGTGTACGCCTTCTCGGCGCTCGCGAGGTCGCCAAGGTGTTCGTCGTATAGATGGGCGAGCTCCATCAGGAGTTCGGACACGAGGTAGGTGTCCTCGGCGGTGTCTGCCGCGTCCGCGAGGACGCGAGCGCGGGCCGCTTCCGCCCCCTGGATGGTGGCGAGGCGAGCGAGCTCTTCGCGAGCTCGGGTGTCGGAAGGCTCGAGGGTCACGGCACGTGAAATCGCCGTGAGCGCCTTATCCATGTCGTGGTTCTTGACCTCGGCGAGCTCGGCGATGCGCAGCAGGAGCCCCACCTGGGACCCCGGGTCGCTGAGGTCTTCGAGCTGCACCTCGAGGATGCGGGCGAGCTCGGCATAGGCCCCCTGGGCCTCGTAGAGGGGCTCGAGGACCCCGGCGATGCGCTGTCGCTGGCCTGGGTCGGCGAGCAGCCGTTCGAGGGCCTCCTGAGACCGCAGGTGCGTCGGGTTCTCGTCGAGGACCCGCTCGTAGTAGTCGACCGCCGCCATGGGCTCGTCGAGCTTCTGTTCGTGCAGTTGCCCGAGCTCGAAGGTGAGGTCGAGTTCGTCCTGCCCTTCGGCGCCGTCGAGGTCCTGCTTGAGCAGCGCCGCAAGATCACGCCAGCGCTCGGTTCGACGAAAGAGCCTGTCGAGGGCCCGGCGGCTCGAGATGTCGTCGGGGTCGAGCTGGAGGACGTCCTGGTAGGCCCGAATGGCGAGCTCGGCGTCGTCGAGGAGCTCCTCGAAGAGGAAACACACCTGCAGGAGCAACTCGCGCTTCTGGTCGAGGTCGACGGTGTTGGCGATCCGGTTGCGATAGAGGACCTGAAGGTCGTCCCACTTCTCGCCATCGGTGAAGATCTGCTTGAGCGCCTCGAAGGCACGCTCATCGAGAGAGTCCTCGGCGAGGACCATGCGGTGGAACGGCTCGGCAGCCTCCGGCTCTCCGAGCAATTCGTCGTGGATGCGGGCAGCGCGGCTCGCGATTTCGAGCAGGTTGGCCCCTTCGAGCTCGCCCTCGTCGAGGACCATCGCGTAAGCGCCGGCGAGCTCTTCGTGCTTGCCAGCTCGCTCGGCCGCTTCGGCCAATCTCTCCCACAGGTCCTGATCGGCGGGATGGGACAAGAAAGCGGCTTCGATGGCGTCATAGGCACCTTCGACGTCGCCGAGCTGACTGCCTGCGAGCTCCGCGAGGCGCAGCCGCAGGTCGCGGATCTCGTGCGGATCCTCTGCGGCCGTGAGGCGCCGCTCGAGTACGTCGGCGAGCTTCTGGTACGACGACTTCGACTCGTAGGCGCCTTCGAGCAAGCGCCCAATTTCGACGGACAGGTCAGGAGTCGCTTTGGAGAGCGCCTCGAGGCCGGCCACGGCCTGGTCGTTGCCGGGGGCGAGACGAAGCACGTCGGAGTAGGTGTCCACCGCTCCCCGGGGGTCGTCGAGGCGATCACGGAGGAGGTCCGCGAGACGGATCACCAGATCGATACGCGTAGCCTCGTCCGTGTCGAGCTCGCGACGCCGACGAATGATGTCGGCAAGATCCTTCGGACGGTCGGCCGCCGTATGCAGCCGATCGAGGGCGGCGAGGGCCTCCGCGTCGGCGGGCTCGAGGGTGAGGAGCTGCTCGAGGTGAGCAACCGCGGCGTCGGCTTCGTCGAGCACGTCCTCTTCGAGAGCCGCGAGCTCCCGGAGCGACAGCACGCGGGACCGGTCATCCGAGGCGTGATCGATTCGGTGCTTGTAGAGGTTACGCAGATCGGCCGTTCGGTTCTCGGCGCGATAGAGTCGGTCGAGGACCTCCACCGACTCGGCGTCCTCGGGATCGGCGGCGAGGATCTGTTCGAGCTGAGTGATGGCGTCGGCGGTATTGCCCAGCTGCTCCCCGGCGAGAGTCGCGAGGCGCCGACGGAGGCTCAGGGCCTCGTCGTCGGACGCCGATTCGAGACGCTCCTGGTAGATCGCGGCCAGCTGGACGAAGGCCCCGGCGCGACCCGCCGCCGCTTCGAGGGCGGTGGTCAGATCGGCCTGGTCGGGGGCGAGGGCATAAGCCCGCTTCGCCCAATTGAACGCCGCTGCCTCGTCCGAGAGCTCCTCGAAGGAAAGGCGCCCGAGTTCGCCGAGGAGCTTCAAGCGCTCGTCCAAGGGAGCGTCGTCTGCGAGGGCTCCGAGGAGCACCTCCTTCATGGCGACGACCTTCGGCCACTTTTCGTCTCGCTCGTAGATCGGCAGGAGCGCCGTCGCTGCGCGCACGTTGGAGCTGTCCGCCGAAAGCACCCGCTCGTAGTTGCGGAACGCGCGCTGCGGCTCCCCGATGTTCTCTTCGTAAATCTCGGCTGCTCGGAACGAGAGCACGATCCTGACGGCGTCGTCGCTGGTCTTCTCGGCTGCGCTGCCGAGCACGTCGACCAGCCCCTCCCAGTCGTCGGTCTCGGCGTAGAGCGCTTCGACGCCTTCCCAGTCCCCGGCCTTCAGGAACGACTCACGGAGCGTGCGCGTGGCGCGCCCGTTCTTGGGGTCGAGGGCGAGCACGCGCTGCCAGGCGCCGGCGGCCTTCAGCGGTTCGTCGATGTGCTCGCCATAAACCGTGCCGAGCTTGGTCAGGATGCGGATGCGTGCGGCGTCGTCGAGTTCGTCCGCGGAGGCACGGATCTCGAGGACCTCGGCGAGGGTCGGCCAGTCCTTTTCTCGTTCTGCGAGGCGCTCGAGGGCCTCGATGGCCCCGGGTGTCGAGGGTGCCTGCTCGACGACCTCACGCCACAGGGCGATGGCGTCGGCGTTCTTGTGCAGCCGCTCGCCCGCCAGCTTGGCGAGCTCAATCTTGTTCTGGAACCGAACTTCGGGGTCCGATGCGAGCTCCGCTTCCTTCTTGAGGACCTCGAAGAGAGACGACCATGCGCGCTTCTTTTCGTAGATCTCCTTGAGCCGGGAGAGGGCCGCGCGGTTCTCGGGGTCGATGGCGACGACGGACTCCAGAGGCCCGACGGCGTGATTGTAGTTTGCGAAGCGATCGATCCACAGGCCCGCGATGCGCGTGAAGAGCGTGACCTTTTCATCGGCCCCTTCGGCCGCTTCGGCCTGCCGTGTGAGGACCTGGATCAGATCGTTCCAGCGCCCCATCGTCTCGTAGGTGCGACTGAGCTCCGACAGCGCAACGGCGTCGTCGGGGACGTGACTGAGCACGGCGTTGTAGGTGTTGATCACCATCACGTCGAGCTCGAGCTTGTCCCGGTAGATTGGAACCATCTCGCGTAGGAGCGTGACCTTGCGCTCGGTCTCGTCGTCCCCGAGAGAGTCGATCTCGCTCTTCAACAACTCGACGAGAGCGTTCCACTTCTCTGCCTTGGCGTAGAGCTCCCGCAGCGCACCGCGCGCCTCCGGGTGGGTCGGGGACTGCCGTTGCACGGCCTTCCACGCGTCCACCGCACGCTCGACGGTGGCGTCGCTGCCCTGCGCCGTCTTGGCGAGTTCGACCGCGAGCTCGAGCTTCTGGTCCGGGTCCTTGGTGACCCGCTGGGCATCGCCGAGGATGGTCAGGAAGCGGGCCGGGTCCTCGGTGCCCTCGTAGAACTCGCGATAGAACGACAACATGCCGGGGTGGGCCGGGTCGATCTTGCGCAGGCGTCCGAAGTAAGGCTCGGCTTCGTCCGGGGCGGTCCGAATGCGCCAGTGCACCATGGCGATTTGCAGCAGGATCCCCTGCTCGGATTCGAGCTTCTGGCGGCTCCGGAGGGCGTCTTCATAAAGGGCGACGAGCTTGTCCCACTGCTCGCCGTCGGTGAAGAACTCGACCAGGAAGCGCAGCGCCTCCTCGTGGCCCGGCGAGAAGCTGAGCACGCGCTCGTAGCACTGCCCAGCGCGCTCCTTGTCGTCGAGGCGCCGGGCGAAGACCCGGGCCGACTGCACGTAGAGGTTCAGCTTTTCGTCACGATTGCGGGCGTGGTCCGCGGACTCGACGAGGATCTCGGCGAGGGCGTCGTGCTGGTCACGGGCGCGGAGAGTTTCGGCGTAGAGGCGGGCGGTGCGCGTCGATGCCGGGTCGGCTTCGAGGGCTGCCTTGAAGAGCTTGTCCACCTCCTTGTCACGGCCGCGCTTCTTGTACTGCCAGATCAGCGACGCCGCCCGAGTGAGGTGGGAGGTCTTGAGAGTCGAATCTGAGGCGTCGTTTGCCTCCTCGACGAAGCGCTTGGCGATTTGCTTCCAGTTTTCGGCGGTCTGGTCGACCTGCTCGATCGCGTCTTCGATCTCGAGGTCCCCGGGGCGCAGCGCCAGGGCCCGTTCGTAGGCCCCCTTGGCTCCCGTATCATCGAGGAGCTCTTCTTGCCGAATCCGGCCGAGCTCCTTGAAGAGCGCGGCTTCGAGATCGGGATCAGCCGAAATCAGGGGCGCTTCGATTTCGATGAGCCAGGCCGCGGCGCGGAGTTCGCCCCGCTGCTCGTGAGCCATGCGCGCCATCTCCAAGAGGCGCACCGGATCCTCATCCTTCGCATCGCCATTCTCGAGGCGCTGCCGCAATCCATCGAGGACCGATTGGTCGTCGGGATTGTCCTGCAGCATGCCCAGATAGTTCGCCAACGTGAGCGAGCCCATCGTATCTCCCTATGCCTTCGACTTCGGAGCGTGGAATCCGCCCTCCGTGACCGTTGCGCCCTGGCCAGCGAAAGACGAAAAAGTAAAAGATTCTCAAAGGTAAGCCCGGCTAGTTCCGGGACGCGCGATGTTACCCGTCGGGGGGAACGAGGTTCAAGACTTGATCTGTTTCGAGAGTTGGTGCGGGGCTCAGAAGAGGAACATGGCCCCGGACCAGGTCAGGGCGCCGAAAGTCACCACGCCGAGCCCCATATGCACCGCCGAGAGCGCCTGAAGGGTGTCGTAGTCATTGGCCCGGTCCATGCCGAAGGACTCGGCATTGGCGATGACGATACCGAGGGCCAGCTGAGAGACCATGCCGACGAAATGCACCCAACGGAGCGCCTTGTGGGTCCGAAGGTTCGAGGCGTAGGCGCCCTCCCCTTCGTCGAGGCCGTCCGGGTCCGGCATCATCAGTGAGAGAGTAAAGGTCGTCGCGTAGAGCGCCGTCGTGAGCATCGCCGACGAGAGGTGCACCCACGGGGTCCCGGAGCACTGAGATTCACCGAAGATGATCCCATCCCCGGTCACGCAGGGGGTGTCCTCGAGGGACTGGAAGGGGCCGTAGAGGTTGTGCCACTGGAAGAATCCAAGGGTCAGGGTCATGAGCATCGACGCCCAGGTCGCGATCCCGAGGGGCTTGTGGATTGTCGCGATGTCCGCTCGCTGGCGCATCATGGCGCCGTATTGCTCACGGCTGATGCCCTCGTCCGCTTCTTGGGCCCCGTCCGCGTCGTCGGACTCCTCCGCCTCGTCAGACGGTGCGGCCCCCTCGTCCGCGCCGGCGGCCTCGACCTGGAGCGGCGGCAGGGCAGCCGCAAAGGCCGCTGGCTGGGACACGGCCTGGCTCAAGGCCGAAGGCGCGAGGGCCGCCGGGGGAGGCGTGAGGGAAAGGCCGAAGAGCGGAGTGACGAGCAGCAGGGCGGTAAACGGCTCCATGGCCGAGCATCCTAGTGCCTATCTCGAGCCCGCGGAAGCGTGAAGTAGTCAGCTCCGGAGGGAGCGAACGCCCGCGCGGTGAACTTTTCCAGGGAGGTCCCGGCCGATGATCGCCTCGGCG
Source organism: Deltaproteobacteria bacterium (assembly GCA_003647065.1). Taxonomy (GTDB): domain Bacteria; phylum Myxococcota_A; class Polyangia; order Polyangiales; family B10-G4; genus B10-G4. The sequence goes on from QMMC01000221.1 coordinate 10,255, forward strand.
ACCTGGCCGGCGCGCCAGAGCTTCTCGAGGTCGATTCCGGTCTCGATGCCCATCCCGTTCAGCGTGTAGACCAGGTCCTCGGTGGCGAGGTTGCCCGCCGCCCCGGGCGCGTAGGGACAGCCGCCGAGGCCAGCGACCGCCGCGTCGAAGGTGCGGATGCCCATCTCGAGGCCCACCAGGACGTTGGCGAGGGCGGTGCCCCGGGTGTCGTGAAGGTGAAGCGCGACGGCCTCTGGGGGCACCGAGGCGAGGAAGAGTTCGATGATGTCGCGGGTCTGCACCGGGGTGCCGACGCCGATGGTATCGCCGAGGGAGACTTGGTAGCAGCCCTCGGCGAGCAATTGCTCGGCGATTGCGAGGCTCTTCTTGGGGTCCACCTCCCCCTCGAAGGGACATCCCCAGACCGTCGAGACGTACCCGCGCACCTTGATGCCAGCCTCGACCGCGGGCCCGATCACGTCGGAGAAGACGGCCAGGGTATCGACGGTGCTCTTGTTGACGTTCTTCAGGTTGTGGGTCTCGGACCCGCTGATGAACACGCCGATCTCCTCGATGCCCGAGGCCTTGGCGCGTTCGAGGCCGCGCACGTTCGGGCAGAGGGCGCTAAAGGTCACGCCCTCGCGCCGGGGCATGAGGCGCACCACCTCCTCGGCGTCGGCGAGCTGGGGCACCCACTTCGGGGAGACGAAGCTCGAGATCTCGATCCGCGAGAGGCCCGCGTCGACGAGGGCGTCGATCATGCGGACCTTTCGCGTCGTGGCGACGGTCACGGCCTCATTCTGGAGCCCGTCCCGGGCCGAGACCTCGTAGACAGACACTTCGGGTGGCAGATTGGAGAAGAGGCCCATGACGATCGCTATCGCGCCCCGCTCCAAAATCGTCAAGGGGCTTCGGCGGGGTGCGCCGTAAAGAGAAGTCAGAAAGCGCTCGTTCGAACGAATTCGCCGTATTCACACTGATACCGGTGCAGGGCGACCTCGGCCCCGAGGGGCACCGCGACGAGGAGCGCCTCTCCGGTCCAGACCGCCCGGGACCGCGGCCTCGCCATCGCCTCGGGAAGCAGCGCGGAGAGGTCCGCGGTGGCCTCGTTGAGGGGCAAGTCGAGCTGATCGCCGCCGGGGTCCCCGCCGAGGACTACGTGCGGGCGCCCTTCACTGCAGACCACCCGCCGCGAGAGCCCCACCAGAACCAATTTGTTCGAGCCCGCATCGGCGTAGCGCACGCCGTCGACCCGCCCCCCGGCGCAGCGCCCGAGGGCGACGGCGGCCCCCTCCCCGACCCGGCCGAGACCCAG
>QMMC01000222.1 GCA_003647065.1 Deltaproteobacteria bacterium
CCGCCCACGTGGCGGAGGTCGACGTCGACGTCGAGACCGGCGAGGTGAACCTGGTGCAGATGTGGGTCGCCCACGACTGTGGCCGGGCTCTGAGCCGCGGCCTCGTCGAGGGACAGATGGAAGGCTCGACCTACATGGGCGCGGCCGAGGCGCTCTTCGAGGTGCATCGCGTCGACCCGGACCACGGGGGCCTGCACACCGGCCCGAGCCTCCTCGACTATCGGCTGCCGACCGCCCTCGACGCGCCCCACATCGAGAGCCTCATCGTCGAGGCCCCGGACGACCGCGGCCCCTACGGCGCCAAGGAGGCCGGCGAAGGGCCCCTTCACTCGAGCATCCCGGCCATCGCCAACGCCGTCTACGACGCGGTCGGCGTTCGGCTGCGCACCTTGCTCCTCGCCCCCGAGAAGGTACTCGCGGCCCTCGAAGCGGCCCTCGAAGAACGCGATGCGGCCTCCGAAGCAGGCGAAGAGGGGAGGCCCTGATGCTGCCCATGGCGAGCTTCGACGTGGTGAGCCCCGAGACCGTGGAGGACGCCGTCCGCGCCCTCGCCGCACCGGGGGCCCGCCTCCTCGCCGGGGGCACCGACCTGTTGCCCACCCTCAAGCGACGCCTCACCGCCCCTTCGCGGTTGGTGAGCTTGCACCGGGTCGCCGAGCTGCGTGAAGTGCGCGTCGACGAAGAAGCCCGGATGGTACGCATTGGCGCCGGGATGACCCTCGCTCGCCTGATACGCGAGCCCGCCGTCGCGACGCGCTTCCCGAGCCTCGCCCACGCGCTCGGGACGGTCGCGAGCCCGCAGATCCGCAACAGCGCCACCCTCGGCGGCAACGTGCACCTCGATACGCGGTGCCGCTACGTCGACCAAAGCGCCTTCTGGCGTGAGTCCCTCGGCGGTTGTCTCAAATCAGACGGCGACACCTGCCACGTCGTGCCCAAGGGCAAGCGTTGCGTCGCCGCGTTGAGCGCCGACAGCGTGCCGGTTCTCGTCGCCCTCGGCGCGAGCCTCCGCCTGGTGAGCGCCGAGGGAGAGCGCATCGTTCCCCTCGAAGAGTACTACTCGAGCGACGGCGTGAGGCACATCGGCGCGGCCCCGGGAGAGCTGTGCACCGAAGTGCAGGTGCCGATGGCCAACGGCCTCAGGCGCACGGCCTACGTCAAGTGGCGGCCCCGGGCGAGCATCGACTTCCCCCTGGTCAGCGTGGCCTTGCGCTTCGACCTCCAAGACGGAGAGGACGGAGAGGGCGGCGGCGCCATCGCAGCAGCCCACGTGGTCGCCGGGGCCCTCGCCGCCAAACCCCGCCGCATTCGCATCCCCGAGGCAGTCATCGGCCGTCGAGTCGACGAGGCCGAGGTGGCCACCATGGTCGCAGACGCGGCCTTTGCTCAGTGCAAACCCCTGCCGAACCTGCCCTACGACCCCGACTATCGCCGCAAGCTCACCCGGGTCCTGACCCGCCGGGCCATGGCAAACCTGCTGCGGCCGCCGGCAGAGCGCCCACGGTGAGGCGACGAGTCGGCGGCATCGTGCTCGCCGCCGGAGCGTCCACCCGAGCCGGGTGCCCGAAGGCCTTGGCCACCATCGACGGAGAGCCCCTCGTCGGGCGGGCGACCCGGGTCCTCGCCGAAGGCGGCGTCGACCAGGTAGTGGTGGTCGTCGGCCCCCCCCACGGTGAAGAGGTCGCCCGAGCGCTTCGTGAACATGGGCGGATCCCCATCACTGACGAACTTCGCCTCCTGCAAAATGACGACCCCGGCCGAGGCATGCTCTCATCGTTGAAAGTCGCCCTAACCCACGGCGCGACCGACGCGTGGGATGCGGCGGTGGTGGTCCTCGTAGACCAACCCCACGTGCGCGCCGCGGACGTGGCTGCCCTGCTGGGGGCCTTCCGCTCAACATCAGTACGCATCGTCCGCGTCGCCGCGGGACAGCGGCGCGGCCACCCCTACCTCGTCGCGCGCTCCGTCTTCGCCGAACTTCTCGCGGCACCGGACGACCTCGGCCCCCGCCCGGTGCTCACAGGCCTTTCGCCAGCGATGACCGTGGACGTAGGCGACCCCCGGGTCCTGGACGATGTGGACACCCCCGCCGACCTCGCGGCGGCCGGGGTCAAGCCACCGCTTTGACGTACCGCGCCTCGAGGGCCTCGAGGTTCGTCACATGGAGGCGACGAACCTTGCCCTCCCGGGCCACCGCACCGGCGAAGGCTGCGTCGAGCTCGGCCGCGGCCTCAGCCCCGATGCGCTTTTCGGCGATGACGAAGAGGACCTGGTTTTCTTTGATGATGTGATGGCGCATCAGCCCCACGAACTCACCGGCGGTGTGGCCAAAGGCCCGGGCCGCGTCGGCCGGCAAGCCCGGGGCCGCGAGGGCCGCCGCGGCGCGGCTCACGAGGTCCCGTCCCTCTTCGTGTTCGGCGAGCATCACCGCGAGGGGGCCGCCGGTCCGAGGCAGCCCAGCCCGCTCCATCGCCGGGAAGAGCATGCCCTCTTCCTTTTGGTGGTGAGCGCCATCGGAATACACCCGAATGAAGTCGAGGAGCTCGGTGGCGTCCTGGTGGCGCGGGAGCTCTCCACGATCGGCGGCGAACGCCATCACGGACAAGATGTCGAGAGCGCGCAGAATGACGTCGTGCTCTTCCCGTAGGATTCGAATCGCTTCCAAGACAACCTCCTGACCCACCGGGCCGCCAAGGCACATGGGGCCAGGCCGGGGCCGGGGTGTTGACGGGGATCAAACGTGAGCACCGGCGCCGCGCGTCACCGTGCGCCGGCTCACACATCTTCAATCGACGGTGGTGGCTTCGACGGCCGGCTGCGATGCTCGCGGGATGCGCCACTTCCCGATCGTTTCCCTTGGGCTCATCGCGTCCCTCGCCCTGCTCTCGGCATCGTGCAGTCCGCCGTGGACGGTGATCGTCAAGAGTGGCCCGCCGTCGGCGCTGGCCGCGGTTCAGCAGTTCAGCGTCGCCGCAGACCGATCGCAGATGATGGTCGGAGACCACTCGCTCAACGACGAGCTCGCGAACCGAGACCCGGAAGAACAGCAAGCCTTGCTCGAGGCGATAGCGGGTATGGAGACGAGCTTTGCCGCGGGCTTCTCGGCCCAGTCACGCATGCCGACGCTTCCCGCGACCACCGCCCCGATGCCCAACGAGGCGCGCATCACCATCCGGTGGACCTACGTCGATCCCGGCAAATACGTATTCGTTTATGCACGCGACTCGGTGATCACCGCCCGCATCCTCTTCACGGTCGGGGCGACGGTCGTCGACGAGATCGAGATCACCCGAAGCGTCGACGCCAACCGTCGCCAGGGCTCGATCGTGGAACGCCTCAACATCGGCGGAGACACCATCGGCCGCCTGGCGGGCAAATACGTGGCCCAGGTGCGGGCCGGGGGTTAACAAGAAGGCGCCACGAGAGGCGGCCCGAGGCGGCAGCGCGACGCAGTCCTCAACAAGAAGGCGCCGCGTAGGCGGCCCGAGGCGGCAGCGCGCCGGAGGCGTGCAGAGCCGACAGGACGACCGTAGCGGCGCCGGGAGTGCGCAGTCGCGCAGAGCTGACCGGCCGCCGGCCGTGGCGCCGGGAGTGCGACGCCCCTAACAAGAAGGCGCCACGAGAGGCGGCCCGAGGCGCCGGGAGTGCTCCAAAAGAAGCCATCGCCGGATCGTGTGTCGAGGGACCCACGGTCGCGTCACGAAAGCCGCGCAAGAGCCTGAAACGCCACGCGAAGCCCCCGCTATTCCGGGGCATGGCGGTTGCAATGTCTCCTCGCCATGGCTCACCGCATCGCTGCCGTCCTCGCCAGTCTCGCCGCTCTCCTCCTGATGGCGGCTGCCCCGTCGTCGGCCGCCGCGTGTTGCGCCGACATCTTTCGCAAGACCCCGGTCGGCTGGACGACCGAGGGCGCGCTCCTGGTCCGGGCGTACGAAAGCTCGGACTGTGAGGGCCGGTCGACGGCGGAGATCCACAGCCCCGGCAACTTCACGCCGGATTCACGCTTCGACCTCTACGACGACGGACGGCGACTTCGGGGACGAGACGAGGCGCTGCTCGTCAACTCCTGGGAGTTGGACCCCGACGACGACGACCTCGATGTGATGCCCGCCGACCTGACGCATCGCTTTGCCGAGCCGATCCGAGGCCTCTGTGCGGGCGACGTGTACGTGCAAGCGGCGCCCACGCCGGGCGAGCCAGCAGACATCTCGCCCTGGGACTCGAGGCTCCAGGTCACGGTTTCAGTCATGACCGACGATGGTTTCGCGGTGCTCGCGCGCGACCTGGAGATCCATCGCATGAGCGGTCACGAATATACCTTCTCGGTCGTGCCCTCTCCCGACGGTGTGCACGCCGTCCTGCAGGTGCATCTCGAGAACAGCGACGCGATGGGTGACGAACTGCACTGGGTGCGACTGCCGGAGAACACCATCCCGTCCGGGAGCGCCCGGGCGGGCTGCGGCAACGGCGCGCTCGCCGTACCATCCACGACGGTGGCCCCCGGACCGGACCCCGACGAGGCCAGGTACCTGCTGGAAGACGTCGTCCGTTGGCACGCCGACGAAGCCCACACCGACGGCGCCGCATTCCGTTCCAGCCTCCTCGGCTCCCTACTGTGGTACGAGCCCAGCAATACGACGTACCGCGGGTATGTCGTCGAAGCGCTCGAAGAGGCCGGATACGACGCCGTGGCCCGCGAGGTCTCCCCCGACCTGCCCTCGGGACCGCGGCCGTCTCTTGCCGACTTGGTGATCGAGCCCAGCGTTCCCGTCGAGCTCTCGCCAGCCTCCGTCGACTCGCGTAGCGAAGACGGCGGCTGCTACGCTGTGACGTCCGCCAAGCACGGCGGCGACGCGGGCGTCGGTGCAAGGCCCTACTCCCCCACGTCCTGCGGCGGCGCTCCGGGCCCAGCCAAAGGCCAGCCCCTGCGCGGCGCCGCCTTCCCCGCGCTCTTCCTGACGCTGGGCCTCGGTGCCGTCGCTGCTCGCCGCCGGGGGCGGTGAGCGCTACCTGAGGCCGTGCTTTTTGGCCAAGCGCGATAGGTAGTTGCGGTCGAGGCCGGCCTCGGACGCGGCCCGGGAGACGTTGCCGTCGTGGCGTTCGAGGAGGTCGGCTACGTACTGGCGCTCGAAAGCGTCGACGAGGCGCTCTTTGGCCTCCTTGAAAGGCACTCCGGAGTAGTCCGCGGGTTCCGCCGCAGGCGGTGATTCGCCGGGTTCGGCCGGTCGCTCGGCTGCCCCGGACGAGCTCCCCCCGCCCGCCCGAGGATCGACGGCGAAGCTCTGCTCGAGGTGCCGGACCAGCTCCCGGACGTTCCCGGGGAAGTCGTGGGCCCGGAGCGGGGCGAGCTCTTCGGGGGTCAGGTTGAAGTCTGCATGCCCGAGACGGCCGGCGAGCTCGCGGATCAAACGAGGAAGGTCGTCCTTCCGGTCACGGAGCGCGGGGATGACAAAGCGCACCGAGGCGACGTGAAAATAGAGGTCCCGGGGTGCAGCGCCGGCCTCGACGCGGGCCCGGAGATCGGTGCGACTGGTCGCGATGACCCGGACGTCGAGTTCGCCGCGCTCCACAGCTTCGAGGACGCGCACCAGTTCGCTGGCCAGGGGCGCGCTGACCTGGTCGATGCGGTCGATGACGACGGTGCCACCGGTAGCCACACGGAAGGTCTCCGCGACACCGCCTTCGGGCATCGATGAGCCCGCATCGAGGACGGCGAAGGAGGCCTCCTTCCGAAGGGACGCATCATGAATCGCCCGCGCCGCCTCGGACTTACCAACCCCCGCCTCGCCTTCGAGGAGCACCGGCACGTCGGTGGCGGCGATGCGCTCGAGCACACCGAAGAGCCCGCGCATGGCCGGGGTGCTTCCGACCAGCGGCCCGAAGCGGGTCGCCTCGCTCGGCACATCCGGGGCCGGGACGTCGGCGGGCAGCACCTCGATGCGGGTGCGTCCGACCTTGAACTCGGCGGCCGGGGTGAGCACGATCGATTCGATTCGACTCGAACCGAAGAAGGTTCCGTTGGTGCTCTCGAGGTCGCGGACCCTCACCCCATCGGAGAGGAGGGCGACCTCGGCGTGATAGCGGGACACCGCCTTGTCGCGGAGGGTGAGGTCAGCGTCGGCGTGAGACCCGATGGTCACCGTGCCGCCCTCGAGGAGCTTCTCGGTGCCCCGGTCGTCGCCGCTCACGACCCGGAGCAAGACGCGGCGGACGATGAGGGCACCGGTCGCGTCGGTCGCGAGGATGCCGGTGCCTACGAGCCCGGTTCTGGTGTGTGGATCGGCCACGGAGATGGCGATACCATATCAGGTCGCGTTGGTGCGCGTTCCAGAGGCCCTAGCGGGCGAGGATGGCATCGATGACCCCCGGAACCTCGAGGTCTTGGAAGACCTCGCCGGGCCCCGCGGCGCGCAGCTCGTCGAGGGAGTGGCCGCCGGTCCCCACGGCGACACAATCGGCCCCCATGCCCTCGGCTGCCAGGACATCCCGCGGCGTGTCGCCGATGATGACGACGCGGCACGCGGCGAGGTCGGCGCCGAGCCGCCCAGCGCCCCGCTCGGCCCCCCGCCGGAGAAGAGCGACTCGCTCCTCGGCATCCGAACCGAATCCGCCAAAGGCGAACCTCTCGCTCAAGCCCGCGCGCCGAAGCTTGATGCGCCCCCCGGCCTCGACATTCCCCGTGCCGAGCCCCACGGCAACCTCGGTAACTTCGAAGACCGCCTCGAGGACCGCTTCGACCCCCGGGAGGACCCGGTAGCCTTCGGCCTTCGCAACTTCGTCCGGAAGGATCGAGAGATAGGCGGCGAAGATCTCTTCGATGGTGTCCATGTCGAAGAGGCGGCCAACGCGCTCGAGACCGGCGCGCAAGATGCCGAGGTCGGTCATGCCGCCGAAGCGAAAGTCCGTAAAGACATCCGCTTCGCCGGTGACCTCTTCGAAGGCCCTGGCCATCGAACGGCGACCTGCCCCGCCGGTAATGACGAGGGTCCCATCGATGTCGAATAGAAGAACAGTGGGGCGCATGGGTCTGGGAGTGTGTCAGCGCCCGCCGAGGGCGTCGACCCGCTCCTGGGCCCGGGCTGCGGCGGCGGGGTCCCGGGCACGGACGACCTGGATGTACTGGCGATAGACCCGCACCGCCTCGTCGGCCTGGCTCTCGATTTCGAGACAAATCGCGAAGTCGAAGAGCGCGCCCTCGTGGCGGGCGTTGAGGGTGAGGGCCTGGCGGTAGTGGGGGATGGCCTCTTCGCAGCGCTCGGCGCTGCGCAACGCGATGGCGAGGTTGAGGTGCATCTGCCAGTTGGCCTCGAACTGGTCGATGGCCTCACCGAGCAAGATGATCGTCTCCTCGTAGCGGCGCGCGTTGTTCAGCGTGACGGCGAGGTTGTTGATCAAGCCGGGGTCGCTCGGGCTGACCCGGAGTCCCTGGCGGTACGCATCCATGGCCAGCTCGGCGTCACCGGTCCGGCGATAGGCGAGGCCCAGGTTCCCCCAGCTCGAGGCGTCCGAAGGGTCGAGTTCGACCGCCTGAGAGAGAGGCGCGACGGCGGCGCTCCACTGACGCAGCCGGAGGTGCAACGCGCCCTTCATCGCCCACCCGTAGGCATTGTCCGGCTGGAGGCGAGTTGCTGCGTTGAAGCAACCGAGGGCGGGGCGCAGCCTCCCGAGCTCGCGATAGAGGCTCCCCGCGGTCAAGTGGGCAGCCGCGTAGTTCGGCCGGGCCCGAATGGCCGCCTGGGCCTCGGCAAGAGCCTCCTCGAAGCGCCCCGCCCGCTTGAACAAGATCGCTTGCTGGTGGTGGTCCTGGGCCTCGTCGGCGTGGGCCACCGACGTGACGAAGTCGGCTCCGAGGATGGACATCGCACCGACGAGGGCGATGAACGACGCGATTCGAATCGGACTCACTGGGCGGCTCCTTGAAAACGCCGAGAGCCTAGCACTCCTGTGTTGGGGTCGCGGTGGATGATCGCGCCGGGCAGCGGTTTTGTGGGTTTTGTTGGCTGCCGACGACAGGGTCCCTCCCTTTCGAGGGAGCCGGCGGAATCCACAAAGCCGCTGAACAAGCGAGGGCCGTCGAGACCCCGACACAGGAGTGCTACCACGGGCCGCCGGTCAGCTGGGTTGGTGAGTGGGGCGCATCAGGACGTCGTGGATCTGCGCATGTTTCGGGGCCGAGAGCGCATACTCGATCGCCCCGGCGACGTCGTCGGCGTCGAGGACCTTGAAGCGGCCGTAGGCCTCGAGGGCCGCCTCGTGGCTCTGATGATAGTGCTCCGCAAACTCGGTCTCAGTGAAGCCGGGGCTGATGGCGGTCACCCGGATGTCGCTTCCGAGGGCGCGCAGCTCCTGCCGGAGGCCCTCGGTCAGAGAACGCACGGCGTACTTGGTGGCCGAGTAGACGCCGCTCCCGGTCGGCACCCGGTGCGCGGCCATCGACGAGACGTGCACCACGTGGCCGTCGTCGCCCCGCCGTCGCATGTCGGCGACGGCCTCCCGGGTGGCGACGCTGAGGGCGAGGACGTTCACCTCGAGCATCTCGCGCCACTGCTCCGTATCGCCGCTCACCAGGGGCGCCGCGTGGCCGAGGCCCGCGTTGTTCACCAATACGTCGACGCCGCCCCACCGCGCGCGGATCGACTCGAAGAGATGCACGATAGCCTCGGTGTCACGGAGGTCGACGGGGTGCGACTCCATCACGCCCCCGGCGTTGGTGGCCTCCTGGCAGAGGGCCTGCAGCCGCCCCGTGCGGCGCGCGCACACGGCGACCTTCATACCCGCCGCAGCCAGGCGCAGCGCCGTCGCCGCGCCGATCCCGCTCGACGCACCGGTCACCAGCGCGACCTTCCCGTTCCATTTGTCCATGCCCATGGAGGCGGAGGGTAGCTACCGGGCTGCGGTCGGGGAAGCCCCCGAGCAATCTGACGTTCGCGACCTCAACGCTTCGCGGCGTTCGGGGTCACCTCCGGCGCCGCCGCCCCCCGCTCCGCTGGCCCCCGCTCCTGGTACTTCTTGCCGAGAGCGCGCTGCACCGCGGTTGCACTACGCCATCCCAGGTACCCGAGGTTGAAGGGCACAGCGTGCTTCGGGTCGAAAATCGGGTTCCTCAGCCCCGCGTGCTGCACCAAGACCAGGACCTGCTCGGCGACGCTCGTCGGGCATCCGTTGAAACGCACGTAGGTCGCGTCTTTCGAGGCGTGCAGCTTGCGGGTGACCGTCGCGAGCTTGATGAAGACGTCATCGTGTTTGGCGCGGTGGGGGTCCGACGCGCTCCGGTCGCGGTACTCGCTCTTCACGTCGACCTGATGACCGAAGAGTTCTCCCTTCCAGCTCGCGCAGTCGCCGATGAAGATGACCCGCTCGCCGGGGGCTGCGTCGATGGGCCCGTCATACGCGCCGAAGATGATGTGGGTCCGCGGGATCTCCTGGTCGCAGGTCTCGTCGAAGCGCCGGAGGATCTCGATCGCCTCTTCGAGGGCCCCGGGGCAGCCACCCCAGCAATAGTCGTACTGAAGATCGTCCTTCGGCCGGTCGTTCGGGGGCGGTCCGGCGTAGGCGCTGATGGTCGTGCCCTCGAAGTACTTTTCGACGCGAATCAGTCCGACGCGGAAGCCCTGCCCGCGCTCCTTGGCTTCGGCGAGGCTGACATCTCCGCTCACCTCGATGCGGTCGAGGTCGACGGGCCCGAACCCGCGCTCGTGGGCGAGGCGAATGTGGGGCACGTCCATGGGGTCGACGCCGATGATGTGACAGCACACCGCATCGAAGGCGACCTGGTTATTGCCGAGGATCACCAGGTGCAACGGGAACGGGATGGGCGTGAGCATGCGCCCCTCGCCAGCGATGATGGCGTCGATGCAGATGAGCTGCGGCTGAACGATATACTGGAGGTCCGCTATCTTCTGGTCGAGGCGGTGGTCGTGGTCGATGAGGCGATGGCGGTCGTCCTGAATGCCGATGTAGTTCTTCAGCGAGAAGGTCACCGTCGTCCAGGGGTGGGCCTTGAACTTGGGGCAGTTGACGAAGAAGTCCGCCCGGGCGACGGGCTCCGGCGTGAAGATGTAGTCCCGAAGGCGCCCCTCGTGGGTGAGGGGGATTTCGACCTGCGTCTCTTCCTCGAAGCAGTAGCGCTTTACGCCGAGGCGCTCGAGGATCGGGTTGTAGCCGGCCTGGGCGTAAGCCGCCCGGGTCGGCACTGTGATCCCGCAGCGTTCACCGACGGCGAGCTCCTTGACGCGGCCGCGGTTCTTCTCTTTGAGTGCCCGGAGCACGCCCTCGGCGAACTCGGGCCGGGTATGGGCATCCGCGAAGAGGTCACCGGCCGCGACGATGTTGGGTTTGACCAACGTGCGGCCGAAGGGTTCGAGGCCCAGGTGGTCCATGCCCTCGCTGACGATCTGATGGATGCGGTCCGCGTCGTAGGCGTCGCAGTGGCGGAGGATGACCTGGGCGTTCTGGTTGGGATGGGCCATGGCGTCGCCTTCGAGCATAGCCCAAAGCGCCGCGAGGCCTCAGGTCCCGTCGGCAATGATGCTGCGCAGGATGACGCCCCCAGCGCCGACGACGTAGACGTGGCGGTCGATCCGGCGGATAGCCCGGAGATTGGCCCGACCGACGGCGAGTCCCACGGAGACCCATTCGCCGTCGGGGCCACGCTCGATGGCGAGGCCGAGGTTGCCCACGGCCATCGGGCGCCCCGCCGGCCCGAGGCCGATGTCGTTGAGGATGGGCATTCCCTCCGTGGGCCCGCGCTCGACCACGCAGGAGCCGCCCTCGATGCGCACGATCGCGGCCCCGGTGCCGACGGCCCACGCTCCGGTCTCCGTACGGAGGACCGCCCGGAGGCTGGCCTCGACCGGGCAGGGGATGCGCTGGGACCGGTGATCGTCGATGGCGAGGACCAGCCCGTCGTCGCCGACGGCGATGGCGTCCGAGGGCACGCCGTCGACATCCCAGAGGGTGGCGGCGTCGGCGACCCGCGAAGCAGAGAGAGAGCCGACCTCGCCCCGGACGACCACCCCGCCGGTGCCGACCGCCAGGACGGCCCCGGCATCGGCGATGACGCTGCGCAGAGACGCTTCGGTGGGCGAGTCGATGTGCTCCGCCCCGTCGTGACGGATCATGACGAAGGTGCCGCGGTCGCCGACGGCGAGGAGCTCTGTGGGGCCGAGGATGGCGAGGGACGCGAGGGCGTCATCGGTGGGGGATTCGGCGATGTCGAATCCGGTTTCGCGTTCTCGGACGATGCGGCCCCAGTCACCGACCGCCACCAGGGCTCCGCTGATGGCCGCGATGTCCCAGAAGGGGGCGGTCGGCCCATCGGTGAGGGCGAGGAGGTGGTCGTCGGCGATGTTGAAGAGGCGGCCGCCGTCGCCAACGATCCAGGTCGGCGCATCGTGGGCCCCGGCAACACCGTGGAGCGCCTTTTCGATACCGCTTTCGAGGATGACGGATTGGCCGCCGAGGGCGAGCAAGACCCCTCCGCGGCTGCCCGTGATGACGGCCCGATCACCGTCGCAGCCAATCGCGGTGAGGTTCTCCCGGAGCTC
>QMMC01000223.1 GCA_003647065.1 Deltaproteobacteria bacterium
CGTGTCCGTGTCCGTGTCCGTGTCCGTGTCCGTGTCCGTGTCCGTGTCCGTGTCCGTGTCCGTTCCCGTTCCCGTTCCCGTTCCCGTTCCCGTTCCCGTTCCCGTTCCCGTTCCCGTTTCCGTTTCCGTTTCCGTTTCCGCGGCCGTGTCGGTGTCCGTTTCCGCGGCCGTGTCGGTGTCCGTTTCCGTATCCGTTTCCGCTGCGGCTTCGTCGAAACGGTGGGCGCACTTTTTACAGAATGCGGCGTCTGGATCGTTCCAGGTTTCGCATTCGGTGCACTGGCGCTCGCTCACTCGGGCTCCGCACTTCTTGCACCAGTCGGCGTCGCCGTCGTTCTTGGCCTGGCAGCTCCAGCACTCGACGGAGGCGGCGGCGGGCGGGGTGCTGGCGCCCTCCTTCTTCGCCGGAGCGTCTTCCTTCGAGGCCGCCTCCTTCTTGGGCGCATCGTCCGTGGGAGCGTCGCTGTCCCGCAGTTCGCGCTCTTCCCGCTTCATCCGGTCGCGGTACGGCGAGCCCTTGCCGAGGCCCTCGAGGTGCTTCGAGACGAGGCTCTCGGCCTCCGTGACGAAGGGCGCCACGTCCGCGTCGAGGAGCTTGAGGACTTCCTTCGCCCGCTTGCGCAGCTGCTTCTCGAGCTTGCCGAAGTCCTTGTCACTGATCTTGCCCAGCTCGCGCTCGAAGTCGAGGTCCCGGAGGCTGCCGACGAGGGCGTTCTTCTCGTTGACGAGGGCCTGGCGTTCGACGTTGGCGCCAGCCCCCGCATAAGCGAGGCCCTGGTCCGCACCGAAGGCGCCCCGGAGGCTCTGCCACGAGGCGGAGAGGATTCCGAGGACGATCAGCGACCCGAAGAGAATGAAGATCAATCCCATGGCGTAGGTCGCGCCATAGGTCGCGACGAGACCTATCACAGTGGCTATCACCAGCCCGCCGCCGCCGCGGATGAGCATCTTCCGCCGTTGCTGGGCCCGGTATTCGCCCTCGTCGTCGACCTTCACGACATCCCGGGCGAGGAGCTCCTTCACCGACGGAGCGACCGAGATGAAGGTGCCGAAGATCATCAAGATCGAGCCTATCCAGATCCACATGACCAGCGGCCGGACGATCACCCGGAAGGTGCCGAGCTTCGAGCTCGAGTCGACCGACGCCATGATGATGTAGATGTCTTCGATGAGACCGTAGCGAATCGCGACCTCCGTCGTCGGCATCTCGGGGTGCGAGCGGTAGATGAACTTCGCCGGCGAGATCAGGGCGATCTCGTCCCCGTCCGAATCGAGGATGGTCATGTCCGTGAAGACCATGCGCTTTTTGAGATCGGTCTCCATGCGCACGTCGTCGTAGCGGATTTGGTAACCGCCGATCTCAAGGGCCTGTCCCGGACGCAGCGCCGCTTCTTTTTCGACGTCGTAGGCAGCGCCGGTGAAGCCGATGTACATGAGCACCACCGCGACGTGCACGATGTAGCCGCCGTAGCGGCCCTTGGCCCGGCCCACGAGGGTGACGAGGGCCGTCAGGACCCCCTCGCCCTTGGTCCGCATGCGCACCGAAGTGCCGCGCCAGAACTCCTGGACCACCGTAGCGATGACGAAGGAGCAGGTGATGGTCGCGATGACCGGCGCCACGGAAAAGATCGCCGCGAGGACCTTGTCCGCGGGCCCGTCGTAGATGGCCTCGGCGGGGATGTAGCCAGCGAAGCCGACGGCGCTGCCGAAGAGCGCGTGGAGCGTCCCGGCGCCGATCGCCACCGCGACCGGCACCCTGAAAGCACGGCGGAGGTTCTTGCCCGTCGCTTTACGCCACGAGATCAGCGGCCCGACGCCCGCAAGGGTCAGCAATACGATGCCGAAGGGGATCATCCAGCGGTTGTAAATCGGCGGCCCGACCGAGACCTCCTGGTCCCACAACCAGTCGGAGATGAGCGGGAAGGTGGTGAGCACCAGGGTGGTCACCATCATCGCGATGAGGATCCAGTTGTTCAGCAAGAACGCGAACTCCCGACTCATCAGGGACTCGATCTTGTGAACAGCCTGAAGCTCTTTCCACCGCCAGACGATCAGGGCCGTACAGCCGATCGCGAGGAACGCCATGTACCAGACGAAGTAGACGCCGATGTCACTCTCGGCGAAGGCGTGCACGCTCGCGATGAGGCCCGACCGGGTGAGGAACGTGCCGAAGATGGTCATGAAGAAGGTCAGGAAGACCAGGAAGATGTTCCAACCCTTCAGCATCCCGTAGCGCTGCTGGATGATGACCGAGTGCAGGAACGCGGTGCCCACGAGCCAGGGCATGAACGAAGCGTTCTCGACCGGGTCCCAGGCCCAGTAGCCGCCCCAGCCGAGCTCCTCGTAGGACCAGAGCGCGCCGAGGAGCAGACCGCAGGAGAGGAAGAGCCAGACCATGAGCGTCCACTTGCGGATGGCGAGCAGCCACTCGTTGTGCAGGCGCCCGGTCGCGAGGGCCGCGACGGCAAATGAGAAGGGGACCGCCCAGCCGACGAAGCCCATGTAGAGGGTCGGCGGGTGGATGATCATCCAGTAGTTCTGGAGGAGCGGGTTCAGCCCTTCGCCATCGAGGGGCGTCGATGCCGGCGTCATGGCGAAGGGGTTCGCCGCGAAGAGCATCAAGATCTGAAAGAACGCGATGATGCTCATCAGGGTCGCGATGACCCAGGGCTGGAGCTCGATGAAGCGCCCCTTCATCCACCGCACGCAGGTCGCCGTCCACCCCGCGAGGAGGAACGACCACCAGAGCAGGGACCCGTCCTGGCCGCCCCAGAGTGAGGTCACGAGGTACCACCACTCCATCGACCGGTCGCTGTAGCGGGCGACGTAGCGGATGCGGAAGTCGTGGGTCTGGAACGCGTAGGCGAGCAGGCAGATGCCGAGGGTGATGAGCGCTGCGGTCGCGTAGGCGCCGTAGCGGGTGGCCCCGAGCATCTGGGGACGCCCCCGGCCCGTCGCGACGCCGATGGCGAAGGTGTAGGCCGCGGCGACCAGGGTTGCGGAGATGAGGAGGGTACCTAAGAAGGGGACGTCGATGGCGGGCATGATGCTGGCGGCACCCCCTGGCGCCGAAGGGGGGACTCTAGTGGCCTGCCATGGCAACGGCAACCGCCAGGAGTCGCCAATTCACGCCTTCTTTTGGGGCTTTTTGCCCTCGCCGGCTACTCGGCGCCGGCCTGGAAGGCGAGGGAGCCGCAGCGGTGTTCCATTGCCGAGTCGGTGAGCAGGGCGTCGAGGCGCAGGTGCTCGCCGCGGATGGTCGAGATGGAGTGGTCCACGATGACGAAGACCTGGGTGTTTTCGTGCGTTCCGTCCATCCCGTCGACGGCCCGAAAGCCGCTCCGGCCGCGGTAGGCCGCGACGACCTCGGTGCCGGTCTCGTCGAGGAGGTCGATCTCGAGGACGGGGTTGTCGGGGGAGAAGACCGCCTCCGGATCGCCGGGATCGATCCCCGAGACGCGGACGGAGAGGGCGAACATCGCCGAGCCCTGGGGGCCGATGACCGGGGTGAGCTGGGCGTCCGCGGAGAACGCTTCAAAGAAGGCGGCGGTGCCGACCTCGCCGCCGGTGCAGGGCGCACCGACGTCGTCGATGCAGCGTCCGAAGGAAAGCCCGGCAGCGTCACGACATGCTTCGAGGACCGCCGGGTCCAGGTTGCCGCCGAGGACGCTCGTGCCGCCGCCGCCATCCACCGATGAGCTCGAACCGCCGTCACACGCCGCCGACAAGAGCAGACCCGTGAGCAGAGACAACACTACGAACGGCTTCATGGGACCTCCACTCGAATCCAAGACTCGTACTCGCTCGGCGGTCGCCAGACCATGACCGAAAAAGAGGCGCCGCTGACGTTGATCGAGCGCAGAACTAGGCGGTCCCCGGGGACGACGTCGGGGTCGTTGCCGGTGACTCGTCGCACGAAGGGGTTGTAGCCGCTCGAGCCGGGCTCGTCGTCGGTGACCTCGGCGACGAGGAACTCTTCGCCGTCGTGCTGGACGACGAGTTGATGGAGGGCAACGCTGCCGTCCACGTCGAAGTTGGGCACGTAGAAGACGACATCGCCGGTGATGTCGGCGCAGAGGGTCGTCGTGAACTCCACGAAGGCGCCCGGGCCGACGAGGAAGTGCTCTCCGTGGACGAGGGCGCTCGGGCCCAGGGGCCGGGGGCTGATGCCGGGCTCCCAGTAGCTCGATTCGTCGGGGCCCATGAAGTGCGCGTCGTCGCAGAGCTCCGAGTCGGCTTGCCCCGGGAGCACCTCGTGGAGGAGCGGCCAGGTGCCGTCCGAGCGAGGCGGGGCGTCGTGGCCCTGGACGAAGAGACGGTGCTGGCCAGTGCCAGAGATACCGGCGCCGGGGCACCCTTCGTCGACCGCAGAATCGGTCGGGGGACCCGCGTCAGAGACGTCGTCGGTGCCGCACCCTAGAGCCAGGAAACCGAAGACAAAGGACCCGAATTGCAGCGCCGCGGAGACTCGCCGGCAAGGTATCGACATCGAGGACAATTTTGCGAAAGGTGCCTCGGGGATGATTGATCTGCATCAAGTGCACGGACCGCGGCGACGGCATCGTCAGAAGATGGATAAGCTCGCCACGGCCTCGATTTTGGCCCTCCTCCTCGTGCTCATGGGCTGCAGCACCACCCCCGACACCTGGAGCATCGAACACGAGGTCCCCGAGGCGGCCCTCCTCTCGGTCCTCTCCACCGACCTCGGGGTCTATGTGGTCGGAGCCGACGACGGTGAAGGGCCCGTCGTGCTGCGCGGTCAGGCGGGGCAGGGGGACCAGGAGGGCGAGTGGGAGCGCCTCTGGACCGGCGACCGGGGCGACCTCTGGTGGGTCACCGAGGAAGCCGACGGCAGCGTCCTGATGGGCGGCGAAGACGGCCGCATCCTCCGCTACGACCCGGACCGGGGCACCTTCGAGGCCTACGTGACGCCGCGAGGGGTGACCATCTTCGGCATCTGGTCCGGCCCCGACGGCACCGCCTACGCGGTGGGCGGCGACATCAACGTCGAGACCGCCCGGGGCGAACTCTGGATTCGCCAGGACGGTGAGTGGGCCCGGGATGAGCGCGTCCCCGCCGAGTGGCTCGACGCCGTGCTGATGTTCAAGGTCTGGGGCTCGAACGCGAACGACGTCTGGGCCGTCGGCGAGAGCGGCACCGTCCTGCACTTCGACGGCACCGCCTGGGAGCAGATGCCGGCTCCGGTCTCGACGCGCCTGCTCACGGTCCACGGCAATACCGCCGACGGCCCCATCATGGTCGGCGGCGCCGGCAACGGTGTACTGCTCGAGATGAGCGGCGGGACCCTAACCGACCGCATGCCGCCCTTCATGCCCGGCGCCAACGGCGTCTTCGTCGAGCAGTCGGGCACGGCGTGGGTGGTCGGAAACCAGGGCACCGTCTTGTCCCGCGAAGCCGGCGGCGAGTGGCTGGTCGACGAGACCACCCCGACCCGCCTCGACCTGCACGCCATCACCGTCGACAGTGAGGGCGCCGTTTGGGCCGTCGGCGGCGCCCTGCTCTCGCCGCGCTTCGATCAAGGAATCGTAGTGCGCCTCGGGCAGTAGGGGCAGAGGGGGCAAAACCCGACTTCGGTAGAGTGAGCCTCTGCGCTATCGTTTGCCGTGGAGGGACTCATGCTTCGAATCATGCTCACGCTCATCTTGGTCGGCCTCGTCGCGGCCTGCGGCGACGACGGCGGCGCCTCGGACACCGGCACCTCGGACACCGGGACGGCCGACACCGGCGCCTCGGACACCGGCACCTCGGACGGGGCCGTGGGGGACACCGGCGCCTCGGACACCTCGGTCACCGACACCGGCGCCTCGGACACCGGGGCGGCCGCCGACTCCGGGACCTGCACCGAGGCCGGCACGCCCTGCGGGTCTCTCCCGTGCTGCGAGGGGTCGGCCTGCGATCCGGCGACGACCATGTGCGTGGCGGGCCTCAGCTGCATCGCGCTCGACACCGCCTGTTCACCCGGCGGGACCCCGTGCTGCGGCCCCGGTGCCTGCGTCGCAACCGGCGGGGCCGGCCTCACCGAGTGCCGCGATGAGCGCGGCTGCATTCCCTCGAGCGGCACCTGCGGCCCCGGCGACACCTGCTGCGGCGGAGACGTTTGCGCCGGCGGGAGCTGCGTCGGCACGCCCTGAAGCGCGGGCCACCTACCGGCGGCTCCGAGGTCTTGGCGCATCGCCAAATCCACGACATCGTGGATTATCCATGGCCTTGCCCTGGGCGAGAACCGGCCCAGCTCAACGATCCCTGCTAGGATTTGCCCCGAATGAGCGCCCCCACGCCCGAAGAGCGCGTCGGAACGACGATCGCGGAGAAATACCGCCTCGAGTCAATCCTCGGCCGGGGCGGCATGGGGGTGGTTTTTGGGGCCGTTCACGAGTGGACGGGCCGGCAGGTCGCGGTGAAGCTGCTCATTTCGGAGTACGTCAATCATCCTGAGGTTTCGAGTCGATTCCTCCAAGAAGCCCGCGCAGCTGCACGTCTCGATCATCCGAACGTCGTCGACGTCCTCGACATGGGCAAAGACGCGGACGGAGTTCCGTACATGGTCCTCGAGCTCCTCCAAGGCGAAGACCTCGGGAAGATGCTCAAACGGGAGACGCGCCTCGACGCTCCGACCACCCTCGACGTGCTGCTCCCCGTGATGGACGCCCTCGGTGAGGCTCACGCGCTCGGTATCGTTCATCGAGACATCAAGCCGGAGAACATTTTCATCGCGGAGAGTCGGGCCGGTAAGACCCCCAAACTCCTCGACTTCGGCATCGCCAAGGTGGCCGGTGAGGGCTCGACTTGGAAGACGACAGTCGGCGGTATGCTCGGCACCCCCTTCTTCATGTCGCCGGAGCAGATTCGGGAGACGGCCGGGGTGGGGCCGGCCAGCGACGTGTGGGCGATCGGGGTTCTTCTCTATCTCTGCCTCTCGGGAACTCTCCCTTTCTCAGCCAAGTCGTCTGCCGACATCCTCGTCAAGATTCTGACGACGCGGCCTCCGACCCTCGACACCGTGGCCAGCGACATCCCGCTGGCGATTGCGCACGTGGTGGACGTCGCCTTGCGCGAGGAACCCGAGGATCGCCACATCGATATGGCGACCTTCGCCGAGGAGCTTCGCGATGCGGCGCAGGCCTCGGGGACTCGGGCCATGGCGCGAGTCGAGGGCCAAGGCCTTCGCCCCGACGAGGCTCTCCCCCTCGCGGGGTCCGAGCTCAAACCCAAGGGAAACCTGGCCATGGCGGCGACGACGCCCGCCGCCGGCGTGATGAACCCTCCTGCCGCGGCCGTACCGACACCCTCCTTGGCCATCGCCCAGGCATCCACTCAGTCGCTGCATGTCCAGACGCCCGCCACCGGCGTAGTGAACCCTCCCCCCGCTGCCGCACCGACGCCCTCCTTGGCCGTCGCCCAAGCATCCACTCAGTCGCTGGGTGTCCAGACGCCCGACACGGCCGAGGCGGCCACGGTCGGCCCCCTGCCCGAGTACGCCGACGATGGGGCGCCAGTGGGCATCGACGCGAGGACCGGCGAACTCATCCTCAGCACGACCCCGTTCGTGAATTCGGTATCTCCTGCCATCAAGCCCAAAAAGGCGCCGGTGCTCCTCTACGTCGCCCTCGCGGCAGGCGTACTGATGCTTTCGCTTGCGGCCGGCGCCGCCCTCTACATCGGACTGACGGGTCCTGAGGTCGACGATGATCGCTACGTGGTCGGGCCGATGCCACCGATTGGACAGGACGGTCCACCGAGCCCCATCGACTCGCCTTCGCCGGATCTGCCTCCGCCCGCGGGGCCGTCCGCTCCCATCGAGAATACTCCCGCCCCGACGCCAACGCCGACGCCAGCCCCGACGCCAGCCCCGACGCCCAACGACGAAGCGGACCCGTCTGCGGAGACCGGGACCCTCACCGTGATTCGAAGGTCCGCCTGCACGCTCACCATCGACGGCCAGCCCGCGGGCGCCGTCCACGGGCTGGCCCTCGCCCCCGGCACCCATGCGCTCGTCTGCCGCCGCCACGGGGTCGTGCGCCGGGCCTCCGTGGAGATCGTGGCCGGGCGAGAAGCCACCCATACCTTCCGATTTCCGAGGCGCCACGGCATGTCGTCACGGATGTCCGGCATGAGCAAGATGGGCGGGTCGATGCTGGACATCGGCCGCGACTACGAGTGAAGCTCCGTTGATGCGGTTCTTCTTCTCGGCCACCTTCGTAGTAATGCTCACGCTGGGCGCGACCGAGGCGATGGCTCAGGAAGGCGACGCAGCGCGCGCTCGAGAACTCTTCCTGTCCGGCGTCGATGCCTTCGATGAAGAACATCTGGACGATGCTCTGGGGCTCTTCCTCGAGAGCTACGAGATCCGCCCCTCCCAGTCGGTGCTCTTCAATATCGCGGTGACCGAGCGCCGCCTCGGCCACGACGAGGACGCCCTGATGCACTTCTACGAGTGGGTGCGAATCAACGCGGGCGACGCCGGGCCACGCCTCACCGAGGCCTTCTCAGCAATCGATGACCTAGTGCCAGGGCTGGCCACGCTGCGCGTCGACAGCTCACCTTCGAATGTGACGGTGTTCGTCGACGGGGCGCGGGCCCAAACGACAGGAAGCGGCATCCTCGTGCTCAGGGGCGGGACCTACACGTTGCGTTTCGAAGCGGACGGGTACGAGCCGTCCGAGCGGCAGGTCACCGTCGAGGCCGGCAACGACGAAACGATCCAGGTCTCCCTCGAAGAGGCCGCGGCCGACGTGGCACCGCCGGAAGCCCCAATCGCAACAGACGACCAGGGAGGCGGCCTGCTCTTCACCTGGGTCGGCGTTGGACTGACCGTCGCCTTTGCTGGCCTCGCGGTAGGCTCGTGGGTGGCGGGGGAGGCGGCCTACCAGGACTTGGTCGACACCTGCGCGCCGAGTTGTAGCGCGGACCAGGTCTCGACCGTCGAGACCTGGGACACATTGACTACCGTCGGCTTGGTGGGTGTCGGGGTCATGGCCGCCGCCACCGTGGTCATCGCCCTGGTCGAACTCGACGTGTTCGGCGGGTCGGATGATTCGCACGCCGTTTCGGTTGGACCGACCGGCGCTTCCTACCGCTACCGTTTCTGAACTCGGCCGTCTCGGCCGTTGCCTTCGGCTCCGAGCGGTGAAGGTCCACCCGAGGTCGGCAGTTCGGTATCGGCGAACGCCTCAGGGATAGGTGCAGCTGTAGGAGCTACACGTCTGGGCCGGACCGCACGAGGCGTTGCTCTCGCAAGCGCAAGCATTCGTGCCGGACGTGGAACTGCGACAGTAGAAACCGACCGCGCAATCATCGGAAGCGAAGCACGCACAACGGCCTTCGCCGCAGCTCGAGCAGCTGTTGCCACAGAATCCGCAATTGGAAGCGCTCGAGGCCGTGTCGACGCACGTCCCCCCGCAGCAGCGCTGAGTCGTCGTGCCGCAGAGCGTGTGTTCGGGCGCATTGGGGCCAACCGTACTGCACGTGCCTCCCGCACATCGGTCTGGCCCGTTGCACACGTCGCCGTCATCGCAGGGGTCGGTATTGCCTGGGTGCTCACACCCGGAAGCGCCGCAACTATCATCGGTGCAGCCGTTGCCGTCATCGCAGCCGAGGGGCACGCAGGCGTCGTTGCAACACTCTTCTGAGGCGCCGCAGTCAGAGACGCGCACGCAGGTGTCGCCGTCACAGCTCGCCGTCTCGCAGGGCCCGGCCACGCACGTCGTGGCGTTGCAGATCGGGTACTGACAGTCAGTCGATGCATCGCAGGTACCGTCGGCGACGTCCGTGCAAAGCGCGTCGTTTGCTGCGTTCACGCAAGCGCCCCCCGTACAGGAATCATCGGTGCACGCGACCCCGTCGTTGCAACCAGAGGGAACACATGAATCGCCGCAGCAGGACTCGCCGAGGCCGCAGCTCGATCGAACAACGCAAAGGTCGCCCTCGCACGTCGCCACGGTGCAGGGGTCCGAGGTCACACAGGTCGTTGGAGTGCATACGGTCGAGCCGGAGTCCGCTCCGCCCCCGTCGGGTCCTCCGCCGTCCGTACTGCCGGTGTCCGCGCTCCCACTGTCGCCGACGGAAGCATCGGGCGTGGAGCAAGATTCGTCGCCTTCCCCCCCGAGACACTCCGTCTTGTGGGAGCAACTGGTCAGGACCAGGGTCGCGGCGACGATCGTGAAACGCATCAACATCGAGAACTCACCTCCAGGTTGCTCGAAAAAAGGAAGAGAGCAAGCCCTCTCCCGAGATCCCCATGCCGATGCCACATCTGCACGGACTACTCGTCCGAGTCCTCGTCGGGGGGCTCCTCCGCATCCTCAGGGCTGGGACCTACACGCTGAGTTTCGAAGCAGACGGGTACGAGCCGTCCGAGCGGCAGGTCACCGTCGAGGCCGGCAACGACGAAACGATCCAGGTCTCCCTCGAAGAGGCCGCGGCCGACGTGGCGCCGGCGGAGCCCCCCATCGCAACAGACGACGAGGGAGGCGGCCTGCTCTTCACCTGGGTCGGCGTTGGACTGACCGTCGCGTTTGCGGGCCTCGCGGTAGGCTCGTGGGTGGCGGGGGAGGCGGCCTACCAGGACTTGGTCGACACCTGCGCGCCGGGGTGTAGCGCCGACCAGGTCTCGACCGTCGAGACCTGGGACACGTTGACGACCGTCGGCCTGGTTGGTGTCGGGGTCATGGCAGCCGCCACCGTGGTCATCGCCCTGGTCGAGCTCGACGTGCTCGGCGGGTCGGACTCGCACGCCGTTTCTGTCGGGCTGACCGGCGCTTCCTACCGCTAGCGGTTCTGAGTCCACAGAAACGCTCTCCCACGGGTGCTGCGGCGTAGGCATCGGGGGATTCACGAGTGGGCTCCGGGCGGTGAAGGACCGCTCGAGGTCGGCAGTCTCAGGGATAGGTGCCCGTGTGCGAGGAACAGACACAGTGTACCCCCCGCCATCACGTACACGAGTCCGTCCGCCTATTCGAAGCGCTCCCCGCGCTCGAACTCGAACTCGAACTCGAGGTAGCCCGGACAGCTCAGACGCTTGGCGGCGTCCTCCATGGCTCCATCACGCCAGGAGGCTACTCGACCTGGAAACAGTAGATGTGAGCCATGGTGTTGCACCTGATCGGGCCATCAGTGCCGGAGGTCCAGCCCTGAAATCCAGGGTCGTCACTCGGGGAGAGCGTACCGTCGTCTGTCTGATTCGTCCGACCAGCCATCACCGTAAGGTCCGTAGCGCCCGCTTCCCCCCAGTTCCCGCAATGACGCGATTCAGAAGTTACATCCAGCGTTCCATCGAACCCTGTACCGGTGAAGACCGGCTCGCCGACGTTCGCAGCAACTACCGAGACACCGCTTTCGTCTCGGTTGATCGCGTTCCCAATACTTCCGTCAGTGAGATCGGTGAGACTCATCGCGACAGTTGGCTCATCGCTTCCACCGGCGGGAGCGACTAACTTCCACCCACCTGTCCCAGGGCCC
>QMMC01000224.1 GCA_003647065.1 Deltaproteobacteria bacterium
GCCCACGACGGCGCACGCACCGTAGATGCACGTCGTGAGCCCGGGAGCGTCGATGGTCAGCCGGTGGTCGCACCCCCCGCCCCGGTCATCGCTACTAGAGAGGGAAATCCAGTCGTCATCGTCGGCTCCCACGAGCACCGCTTCGAAGGAGTCCGTGTATTGGCAGGTGTAGGGCGCTGGACGGGTGTAGCGCGTCGCTTCCGCTTCGATGTCGTTGGGTTCTTCCTCGGCATCGCCGCAGCACGGTCCGCAGTCCTCGGCGCATGAGCCACAGGCCTCGCCCTCATCACACACGCCATCACCACAGGTGGGCCCGCAGCCGCCGCAGTCGCCCGGACACGAGTCACAGCTTTCGGAACCGTCGCAGGTTCCATCGCCGCACGTGGGGCCTGCGCATTCGCCGCAGTCCTCCGCGCACGAAGCGCAATCTTCGGCGCCGTCACAAGTCCCGTCACCGCAAGCGCTGGCGGCAGCTCCGCACTCTTCATCGATGAGGCCGTCGCAGTCATCGTCGTCGCCGTCGCAGACCTCGGGGTGAGCGTCGCAGAGGCAGATGGTTCCGGGCAGCCCGCCGAAGCCGCCGCAGGTCCAGCCGGGCATGCACTGCTCATCGCTGACGCAGTCGGTCGTGCACACTCGGTCGCCGGCCGCGACGGGAAGGCACGTATCCCCGGCGCAGTCGGCCTGGCCGGTGCACGGGGCGCCGGTGAGGCCGTCACGGGTCGCCCCGGTGGCGGTGCAGCCGAAGAGAGCCGGCGAGGCACTCAGCAGAAGGACCGCGAGGGAGACGCGGGCCGAATTGGAAACGAGAGGGCGGGGAGTACATTGGGCGGTCATCGAGCGGTCTTAAGAGCAACCCCTGGGCCATCGATGGCCAACCGTGATCATTGGGTTTTTACGCAATAAGCGGCATCGAGTGAGCACCGATCACGCCCGTACCCGGGGCCCCTCGACCAGCCCTCGAGACGAATTTGCGGTAAATGGGCGTCTGATGAAGATCGCTTCGGCGATACACAACCCTGCGGGAGGCTGACGACCATGAGTGAGCACACCAGCACCTTGAGAGACGACTGCGGCGACATAGTCACCGACCTCCACCGGGCGAACGCAGACTTCGCCCAGAGGTTTCCCGGCGACCGGCCCGACCGACAGCCCGTGCACACGGTCTACGGCGGGGCCCACCTGTTCAAAGCTGGGACCACCAAGAAGCTCGGCAGCATCGCGCTCCGGCACATGGACACCTACGCCCCGGACGCGGCCACCTTCGCCGGGGCCCTCGGGATCACCGACGCCGACCTCGGCGCCAAGGTCTACGACCGGGTCCGCGCCAAGCTCGAGAGCGAAGCCATCGAAGACTTCCGCATCGACTTCGAGGACGGCTTCGGCAATCGCCCCGACGCCGAAGAAGACACCGCGGCGGTCACGGCCGCCCGCGAGGTTGCGAAGGGCATGAAGGAGGGGGGCCTGCCGCCCTTCCTCGGCATCCGCATCAAGCCGCTGAACGACGAGCTCGAGGTGCGCTCGATTCGCACCCTCGATCTCTTCATCACCACCCTGATGGCGGACGCGGGAGGTCTCCCCGACAACTTCGTGGTGACCCTGCCGAAGGTGACCATCGTCGAACAGGTGACCGCCCTGGTCCGCCTCTTCGAGGCCCTCGAAAAACGCACGGGCCTCGCTGCCGGCGCTCTCCACATGGAGCTCATGGTCGAGACCACCCAGTCCATCATGGGCTCGGATGGCTATTGCCCGCTCCCGGATTTCCACCGAGCCGCCCAAGGGCGCCTCTCGGCGGCGCACTTCGGCACCTACGACTACACGGCGAGCTGCAACATCACCGCGGCCTACCAGTCGATCATGCACCCGGCCTGCGACTTCGCCCTCCACACCATGAAGAACGCCTTCGCCGGCACCGGGGTGTGGCTCTCGGACGGGGCGACGACGACGATGCCGGTACCCGTGCACCGCGTTCCCAAGGGCGAATCACTGACGGCCGAACAAGCCGCCGAGAACCAGCAAGCCGTATTCGCCGCCTGGCGCCTCGCCTACGACAACATTCGCCACGCCCTCGAAAACGGCTTCTACCAAGGCTGGGACCTCAACCCGGGCCAGCTCTCGGTGCGCTACGCAGCGACCTTCGCGTTCTTCCTCGAGCACTTCGATGCGGCGGCCCACCGGCTGCACAACTTCGTCGAGAAGGCCGCCCAGGCGACCCTCGTCGGCGACACCTTCGACGACGCCGCGACGGGCCAAGGCCTACTCAACTACTTCCTCCGGGGCCTCGCCAGCGGCTGCGTTTCCCTCGACGAACTGAGCCTCACGGGCTTGACCCAGGCCGAACTCGAGACCCGGTCCTTCGTGAAGATCCTCGCCGGTCGATCGGAAACCTAGGGGGTCAGCGCGGAGGGCCCGAGCGGAACTCGCAGGTCCCTGACCCGCGGTTGCACCGCACCGCCCCGACCAAGGAACAGGGGTCGGCGAAGCAGAGGACCGTCGTTCCTCCACAGACCGGGTCGGGTTCGCTCGAGTCGAGGGCCAGGCACTCGCAGCCGTCGCAGTAGTTGCTGAAGGCGCGGCAGTCGGCGTCGGTGCTGCACCCTGAGGCGACGGTGGCATCGACGGTTGCGTCGGGCGCCGCGTCGGGCGCCGCATCCGTCGCTGCGTCCGCGGCCGCGTCCGTGGCTGCGTCCGTCGCCGCATCCGTAGCTGAGTCGGGAGGCGTCGATGAATCGGCGGGGGAGGCGCTGTCGTCGGTCGCCGAATCCGTGGGCATCGACGAATCGGACGCCGGTGTCCCGTCGTCGCCGCAAGCACCGAGAAGCATCGCGAAAAGGACGAAAAGAACGAGGGACGACGAGCGCGTGTGCATGAGATGAGCATGACGCGGCCAGTCGCGAAACGCCATTGTGCTTGGTTGGCCGCGTCGAATCTGGTCTCCTCGATGCTGACCATGGGGTCCCCAAGCTATTGGCAGAAGACCGACGCCCTCGATGTCGATGACCCGGTCCGGGAGCTCTTCGACGCCGCTCGTCCGTTGCCCCCCGGTGTGGAGTACACGGCGACCGATTCCGCCCTGAGCGTGGGATCGATGGTCCATATGGCGACGGCCGTCCTCTTCTTGGCGGTGTCCGCGTATTTCACCATCGCGTTGCTCATCGCCCCCCTGCCCGAGTCGAAATACCCGTGGGTGGCCTGGGCGGCCATCGGCGTCGGCTTCGCCATTTCTGGCATCGCGGGCCTCGACGCACGTGATGCGTTGCGTCTGAAGAGGACCCTCGACGACAAGAAAGCGCGCTACGGCTCCTTCTTCACGCCGACGGCATTCATCCAACGCGGGGTGAAGGACACCTTGGTTCTCGAGGCGAAGCTCATCCATCGCTTCGAGATGGAGACCAGGGGCGGCAGGGGGACCGAGCACCACTCGAAGTACAAGGTATGCGTGGCGATCATGAGGGACGATGACGGCCGCTTATCTATCGACGTCCCTACGGTTTCAACGCTCGAGCAATACCAGGCGTGGTTCCGAAGAGCCCGACAGAGCCGTTAGCGCTGGACGGTGGCGGATCACGGGGGCCGCGACCGGATCTGGGATCTACCGTGCGAAAAAACCGTCGCGGTGCGACACTCGAATCATGCTGCAGACGCGAATCTGCTCGTTCGAGTCGGATCCCCGGGGCTTCGTCAGGGCCACCATGAGTCGCGGCGCCGAGCTCGAGGGACGCGACGCTCGGGAGGCCCTCGAATCGACCTGGGCGGTCGCCGGCGACCAGCGCACCCGGGTGCTCGTCGACATGCGCTTGATCCGGTCGGAGACCCGCGAAGCCCAGCAAGAGTTCGTGAGCGACTACAGCGCGACGGTATGCTCGGCCGTGGGGATCTTGATCGGCTCCCCAGTGAGCCGGGTCATCGGCAACTTCTTCCTTCGGCTCAACAAGCACCAGGTGCCGACAAAGCTCTTCAACGACGGGGACGCGGCGGTCAGCTGGCTGCTCACGAACGACCCATGAGTAACGGCGCACAAGACCCACGCCTCGAAGAAATTCTCGAGGTCCTCCTCTCGGTCGCCCGGCAGGAGTTCGACGCCCGGGCGCCGGTCAGCGACGCCCTCGACACAGTGGACGCCATCGCGACGGGCATCAACATGGTCGCCGAAGAGCTCGGCGGCGCGGTGACTTCCAAGGCCAAGCCCGAGCAGGCCTACCGCGACCTCCAGGCCATGCAAGCCCAACTCGCCCACTCGGGGAAACTCGCCGCGGTCGGCGAGCTCGCCGGCGGCGTCGCTCACGAAATCAACAACCCGGCCACTGGCGTGGTGATGGCCGTGGCCCTCGGAAGAAGGACCGTCAGTCAACTCCGCCAGAAGCTCGACGCGGGCGCGACCCCCGAAGAGCTCGAAGAACACTTCACCCGGCTCGAGGAGCTCTGGGCGGACGCTGACGAGGCGATGATTCGAATTCGATCCGTCTGTGAGGACCTACTGACCTTCTCCCGGATGGATGACGGGCCGCAGGTGCCCATCTCGCTCAACGAGGTGGTACGCGCTTCGTGCCGTCTGATGAACCCGTCCCTCAAGGGGAGCGCCAAGCTCGAGCTGGAGCTCGGGGAGCCACCCGCGGTGATGGGAAGCCGGGGGCGCATCGCGCAGGTGGTGACGAACCTCTTGGTGAACGCCGCTCAAGCGGTAGACGAGGACCCGACCACCCAGCGGATCCGGGTGATGACCCAGGAAGACGGCGAGCAGGCGCTCATCTCCGTCGAAGACACGGGGCCCGGAGTCGCTGACGAAGTGAAGGACCGCATCTTCGAAGCCTTCTTCACGACCAAGCCTGCCGGGGTAGGCACGGGCCTCGGCCTCGCGCTGGTCTCCGAGATCATCGACAAGCACAGCGGCACCATGACGGTCGATCGCAGCGAGCTCGGCGGGGCGCGCTTCACGGTTCGACTCCCGGGGCTGCACTCCGAGGACTCGAGGGTCGCGGCCCCTGGACGCGCCCCGGTCCCGGAATCCGAGCGGCCCCCCGAGGCCCAGAAGCGTCCCCGCATCCTGATCGTGGATGATGAAGAGCTGCTGCTCAAAACCTACCGACACTTGCTCGGAACCCGCTACGAGGTCGTCGTCGCCAAGGACGGGGAACGCGGTATCGAGGTCCTGAAGGGCGACAACTCCTTCGACCTGATCCTCTGCGACCTCCACATGCCCGGCCTCGATGGCATCGGGCTCTACGAGTTTCTACAAAAGAACATGCCCCACCTGCTCTCGGGGGTGGTGATGACGACCGGAGGCGCGGTTTCCAACAGGGCCCGGAAGTTCCTCGACGAGACGCAACCGCCGCTCCTCAGGAAACCCTTCAATCTGAAAGATCTCCACAAGATCATCGCCCAGCGACTGGAGCGCTAGCCCTTTTCGGCGCGCCTGATGCCCAGGTTCACGATGCGCTGGATCAACGCTTCGTAGGACATGCCGGCAGCGGCAGCCGCGCTGGCGAACTCCTCGAAGTCGGCGATGTCGGGATTCGGGTTCGCCTCGAGGAAGTAGAGCTCTCCATCAGCGGTGAGCCGATAGTCGATACGTACGTACCCGTCGATGCCGAGGTTGCGGGTGATGCGGCGGGAGAGCTTCACGATGCGCCGCTCGAGCTCCGGGGTCAGCTCCGCCCGGGCGAGGCGAATGTCGTGCTTCTCCTGGTATTCGAGGTCCCACTTCACCTTCCGGGTCGCGATCCGCGCCGCGTCCTCGGGCAGCTTGTCGAGCATGATCTCCCAGGTGGGTAAGACCTGGAGGCGGTGATTCCCCAGGACCGCCGAGTAGACCTCGCGGCCGTCGATGTACTGCTCGACGACGGCGTCGGTGCGGATGGTCTCGTGGATGAACGACACCCGGTCGGCGAGGGCCTTGTCGTTGGTGACCAAGGAGGCTTGGGCGATGCCATAGCTGCCCTCCTCGATGAGCGACTTCACGATGAGGGGAAACTCGAGATGCTTCGGGCGCCTGATCTTGCGGTGCCGCGGGAAAACGTGGAAGCGCGGCACGCGGATGCGGTGATAGGCGAGGATCTTCTTCGACAGGGCTTTGTCGCGGGCCAGGGTCAGGCCCCGGGGGTTACACCCCGTGTAGGGCGCGCGCTTGAGCTCGAGATACCCCACGACGTGAGCGTCGTAGATGGCCTGCTCGCGGAACTCCTCGAGGAGGTTGAAGATGACGTGGGGGTCGAACCACGCGATCGAGTTGCGAATGGGAGCAAGTTCGTCACTGACCCCGACGAATTGAACCTCGTGGCCGAGGGCCGTGAGTGCGTCACCGACGTCGAGCTCGGTCTGAAAATCCGCGCGGTCAGCGACCGAGAGCTCGTGGGCGCCCTCGGGGGGCACGAGCGTCTCGTGAACGAGGACCGCCGCGCGGAGCTTTTTCATATCGCGTGCCACTCGTCGCGGCGATGCAGGAGGTGAACGGTGTGCACCGTCAACATGATGCCCACCTGAAGTCGGGTGCGCCGCTCGGAGTGAGCGACCCGAAGGTTGAGTTCCCGACACCGGGTGGTGATGTCCCGAAGCACCTTGTCGACGGTGAAGACGTACTCGCCAGTGAATTCGGCAACTTGCTCTCGGATACCGCGACGGTGACGTCGAAGAAACTTGGCGGCGGACTCTTTGCTGCGATGGCGCGAGGAGTCACTGAAGACCTTGTGCAGGTCGCGATCGTATTCCTCGCTGAACTCCGGGCTGTAGTGATCTTGACGGCGCTCATAGTGCTGCCGAAGGGTATGCCGCAGCCCCGACACCCGATAGGGGCGTGCCCGAGACTTGACCGGCATGGGCCGGCGGCCGAACTCCTCAGAGAGTTCGTCCAAGTACTCGAGCTTGGCGAGGGCACCCCACCCCGCATAGTCACGCTGCCACTGCGAGCGTGGCGGCAACCAAACGGCAAAGGTTTCGGCGAAGTCTTCCACCGGATGGGCTTGGGCGTACCAGCCATCGAGGTGTTGTACGAAATTCCGGCTCATCGGGTTGGGCCGATAAGCGTCCGGATAGGGCAGCGAGGCCTTGCCGAAGTAGCGCTGCCATTTGTGGCGGCGCTGGAGATGATACGCGTGCTGGAAAGCGTGGGCGGCCTCGTGGCGGATTAGGCGCATGCACTCCCGCCGGGTACCGCCCTCGACCTCGAGCATCATCGCCTCTTCGAGGCGCATCAGCCGCGGGTGAGCGAGATAGAAGGGGATGCCGACCCCAGGGATACCGTCGGGGCAGCACCACTCGTCGGCGAGATAGAAGTGGGGGCGAAAGCGGGTGAGGCCTGAGGCTTTGAGCTCTTCGCGGAGCCTCTTGACGCAGACCGTGAGCCAGCCGTGTTCGAGCTCGACCCCGAGATCGCAGAGGCGAATGTCGAGGAGCTCGTCGCGCGGAAGGTCTTCCCACCAGTACTGCATCAAATCATCGAGAGCATACCTCACTCAACCGCCAAACGTGTGCGACGGAGTCGGGTAGACTCGGCTCCGATGGCGATTTTTTACTATCTCGTCCACGGGACCGATTTCACCCGCCGGGACGACTTCACCGACCTCACCGACGACAGCCACGACATCTCGTGGGTCCACGCGGTCGCACCGACCGACGAGGAGCTCGACGCGGTCCTCGACGACATGCATGCCTCCCCCGACGTCCGTGAGGCTACCCGTGACCCGTTTTCCACCCCGGAGTTCCTCGTGAACGACGGCGCCGGATGGCTCTCGTTTCCAGTCCAGGTCCCGGGAACATGGACCCGAGAGTACATTACCCTCTTGGTCCGCGGTCGGCGCGCGCTGACGATCACGCGAAGTCCCATCGAATACATCGAAGAGTTTCGCCAAAGGGCGGAAGAGAGCGGCGTGGAAGACGCCGACCACCCCATGGCCGACCTCTTCGAGGGCGCCGCCCGGGCGGACCGCGACGCACTGCAGGCGATGCGGGATGCGGTCGATGGCCTCGACGATCTCCTCGAAGACGACCCCGGTCGCGTCTCCATTCACGCCATCCGCCTCCTGAAGAACGCCGTCCTCCGGTGCGGCAACATCTGCGAAGACCAGATCTTCTGCTTGGCAGCGATGGCCACGCCCGCCGCGGAGGAAGTCATCGGAAAAACGAAGACTTCGGTCCGTGAATCGATGCTCACCCTCATCCGCCACGTCGACCGATCCTTCGATCGCCTCGACGTCCGCACCCGGGAGCTCGAGTCTCAACTGCAGATGATCTATCAAAAGAAGACCGAGGACCGCCTCCGGGTGCTGACGGTGATCTCGGCGATCTTCTCCCCGCTCACGGTCCTCGCCGGCATCTACGGCATGAACTTCGCGGTCATCCCCGAGCTCTCCTTCCCCCACGCCTACTTCATTGTCCTCGGCACCATGGCCGCCCTCGCGGCCGCGATGCTCTACTACTTCTTCCGTCGGGGCTGGCTCGCCCCGAGCCGCTGAGGAGGCCGCGAATGGAAACGTTCCACTACGAGATCTGCGGCAAGGAGTTCGTCCGCCACGACGACTTCGTGGCAGAGCCCAAAGACGGTTGCATCTCCTGGACCCACGCCGTGGTCCCCGACAGCAAGACGATCCGCCAACTCCTCCAAACGATGGGCGCACCCCGCGACATCCAAGACAACTGCGCGGCCGGGAGCCTGCACCCGGAGTTCTTGATCGCCGACGGGTGGCGCATGCTCACGTTTCCCATTCAAGTCCCCGGGACCTGGACCCTGGCCTACCTCGGGGCCGTAACGCATGAGCAAATCGCGTTCACCTTCACGACGACGAAAATCTCGTACATCGAAAAGTTCCGCGAACAGGTGACGCTCCGAGGGGCGGAAAGCGCCGCCAATCCCCTCGGCGAGATATTCGAGGCCGCCGGCCGCGCAGACCGAGACGCGCTGCAGACGATGCGCGACCGGGTCGAAAAGCTCGCCGAGGAGATCGAACATGATCCCCGGGGCGTCGGGCTCAGCGACATCCGGCGGCTCAAGCGCGCGGTGGTCCGGTGCGGCAACGTCTGCGAAGACCAGGTCTTCTGCCTCGCAAGCCTCGCGACCCCGGCGGTGATGAAGGTCGCAACCAAGAGCTCCATCACGCTCCGAGATACGCTGCTGGCCCTGATCCGGTACGTCGATCGCTCATTCGATCGCCTCGACATACGGACCCGGGAGCTCGAGGCCGAGCTGCAGGTCTACTATCAGCAGCGCACCGAAGACCGGCTGCGCATCCTGACGGTGATCTCGGCGATCTTCATGCCGCTCACCCTCATCACCGGCATCTACGGCATGAACTTCGAAACCATGCCGGAGCTCTCGCTACCAAACGCCTACTTCATGTGCCTCGGGGCCATGGCGGGCATCACCGTCGCCATGCTCGGGTACTTCTACAAGAAGGGCTGGCTGGCCCCGAGCAAGCTCACCAAGCGCGACTAGAGCGTCGGTCGGCTCGGATGTGCGATTGACCTGCACTGAGCGCAGGACCGGTCAGTCCCGCACCTTGGCTAGCTTGGTTTCGACCTCGTGCATCTCCGCTTCGGACGCCGCTTCCTCTAAGGCGACGCGGATCTTCGACTCGGCGGCGGCCTCGGCCGCGACGCGGATGCGTGGTCGGTTCTCCGGCTCTTCGCGTAGCATGTGCGCTGCAGCCGCACGCGCCGTCGGATCGACGGATGGGTCTTCGAGCACGTCCCACAACTCCTCGGGTGTGAACGTGTTGTC
Source organism: Deltaproteobacteria bacterium (assembly GCA_003647065.1). Taxonomy (GTDB): domain Bacteria; phylum Myxococcota_A; class Polyangia; order Polyangiales; family B10-G4; genus B10-G4. Next base: position 9,710 of record QMMC01000224.1, read on the forward strand.
CCGATAGGTAGGATCCGCGAACCGTCGAAGGGCATCGATCCACTCCTGGCGGTCCCGTCCGCCGCGCGCCAGGGGAGCGCTACGCGACGGCCGCCTCGGCTGCGCCTCGTAGACGCGAAGGGCCGTGGCGATCGCATCCCTGAGTGCCTCGCGTTTCTTGCTGAAAGTCCCGCCGGCGACGAGCCGCACCACGCGACCGTCGTCCAGGATCAGCTCGACCGCTCGACTTGCCCAAAACGACACTCCGATCTCCACCTTGCGGATGCGACGGAATGGGATGAACGTCGGGCGGAAGCGTCCGATCGAAATCCCCTCGGCCCCGATGCGAATTCCGTTGCGCAACTGAAGCGGGATGAACGCCAGCCACAACGCTCCTGCCGTGAGTGCTAATTCAAGCCACCACGACCCGAATTCCCATCGGCCCGACATGAAGAGCACCCCGATGATGACTATCCAGTACGACGTCCAGAACGGCGAGGAGACGGTTCCTGTGGGGAAGACCCGCGCCGGCGGGCTCGGCGCATCGGGCTCAGACGAGGTCATGCGATCGCCCTCGCTTTTCGACCATGAGCCGGCGGCGTGCCCTTTTGCACACGTCGATCGAAACGATTATCGGGCTCTTAGTTGGCCGGCTGGGCATAGAACAAAGTGCGGCCACAGTCCGGACACAGCATGGCGCGAAGCGTCCCTTCCCGGGGAATCGCCTTCATGAAGAAGCTAGGCTTCGCATCGAGCGACGCATAGGAGAGGTCCACATGGGCCCCACCGGTCTTCCGTGGCAGGTCGTGAGTGGCATCGATCACCCTAACCGGTTGGAGTTCAGTGGCGCACTCGGGGCAGTTTCGCTTCATGGGACGAGGATGGCTCAGCGCCCGTCCGCCGACCAGAAAGAAGCGCAGGCGGCGGCGGAGCGGAGGCGCTACGTTCCCCGCGGGGAGCAAAGCATGGCGATGAACAACGCAACGAGGCTAGAAGCCGAACTCGAGTTCTACGACGAGACCTTCACCGACCTAGACCTCGGCGGCACCCACTTCGCGGGAAAACAGTTCGAGGCCTGCCGCTTCGAGAAATGCAAGTTCGTCAAAGCGACCTTCTTGCAGTGCCGGTTCTTGGATTGCACCTTCGACCAATGCGACCTCTCCTCGGTCAGCGTGCCGCACACCTCCTTGCAGGGTGTCCGTTTCAAGGCCTCCAAGTTGATCGGCATCGATTGGACGATGGCGAATGTGCACATGGGATTCGACCCTCGTTTCGACGGCTGCGCTCTCGACTACAGCTCCTTCAGCGGCATGGACCTCGGCGGAGTGCAACTGGTGTCATGCCGCGGCCGTGAGGTGCGCCTCGACGAGACCACCCTCAAGGGCGCCGGCCTGGTCGACGTCGATTTTGGCGGCAGCACCCTGCACCGGGCGGACCTGCGTCAAGCAGACCTGAGCAGCGTCTCGAACCTCGCCATCGATCTGCTCTCCTGCCGCCTCGGCAAGACCAAACTCTCGCTCGGCACAGCCTACGACTCGCTTTCACTGCTCGGCGTCACAGTGACCTGACCTGCGAGGGCATGACCTCCATCCTCTTCCGCCTCGATGACCGCGAGGCGATTTCCAGCCCTGTGTCAGGGTAGTTGCCGCCGGGCCGCTCACCGTAGCGACGTGAGCAGATCGCGCACGAACCCCGAGTCGTCGGGCTCAGTGACATCCAGCTGCTCGAGCGCCACGTGTCGCCGAGGCGCGCCCCCCCCCC
>QMMC01000225.1 GCA_003647065.1 Deltaproteobacteria bacterium
GCAGCCGCCCTTCTTCAGGGCGACCCGGCGGTTTTTATCGCAGCACGGACCGCTATCGCGACGTACATGAGCGCTCTCCTCGAGCGCGCAGAAGGCGCAGCCCGCTGCGCGACGGCGCTACGCGCCACGGATGCCCTCGAAGAAGCCGTCGCGGTCCTCGCCCCCGCGGTGGCGGCAGCGCCGGAGCATCTGGCCGCCGCGATGGCCCTCGCCGCGATCTACCGCGACACGGGGGACCACGAAGGCACGGCGCGCACTTTCGAGATCGCGGGACGCGCCGCCAAGGCCCCCGAGCTCCGAGCCGAACTCTTCCACGCGGCGGGGGTAGTCCTCGAAGATGAGCTCGAACTGCCCGAGCAGGCAGCCGTCGTCTACGCCGAAGCCGCCCAGGCGAATATCACCTACGGCGACCTCTTCGATCGCTACCGGCGCTTGCTCGAGAGTGCCGGCGACAAGGAGGGCCTCGCGACCCTCACGGAGCGCCGCATCGCAGCCGGCGGGGATGTCACCGTGCTCGCCGAGCTTCAGTCTCGCGTCGCTGACATCCGCGAAGAACTCGGGGACCAGGCCGGCGCGAAGGAAGCGCTGAGAGCGGCACTCTCGTTCGAAGGAGAGAACGCCGACGCGCTGAAACACCTCGCCGAGCTCAGCCTCGCCGACGAAGACTATCGCGGGGCCGCCGAGGCGTTGATCCGCCTCGCCCGGATACGAAAAGACCGCGAAGAGCTCCGCTGGGTCTTCTTCACCCTCGGGACGATCTACGACGACAACATGCCGGACGCGCGCCGGGCCGAAGCTGCGTTCCGGCGCGTGCTCAAGCTCATCCCGACGGACGTCGAAGCCATGGAGCGCCTCGCGAACCTCTACGAGCGCGAGAAGTCCCTCGAGAAGTCGGTCGAGATGCTGAAGCTGCTCGCTCAGAACGAGCTCGACCCGGACAAGAACCGCGACCACCGACTACGCCTCGCGGGGACCTTCGAAGCGCGCGGAGATCTACGCGGCGCCGAGTCCATTCTCGAGCAGACGCGGCGCAACGCTCCGGTCGATCTCATCGTCCTCGAGAGCATGGCGGACCTCTATCGTCGGCAGAACGCGCCTCAAGCGCTCTCCATGCACCTCAACCGGGCGGTGGCCGATTTTCGCCAGGCCATCGCCACCGACGCTCGAGATTCGGCTGCCTGGGTCGGCCTCACGGAGGTCCTCGCGTGGCGCGGCCGCAAAGACGCCGCCCGGGTCGTGGCCTCGTCAGCGGTCACCCTGGGCATCCGCTCGGACCAGCTCGCGGAGCTCGTCGACAGCCACGGCGGCGTACCGGGCGTCGGCGCGCGCGCCGCGGACGACGAAATCGACGAGCACCTCGGCTCCCAGACGATTCCACGGGCAGCGCGAGCCATCTTCCAGATGGCCCACGAGGTCTTCGACAAGACCCTGCCCTTCGACGAACGCAGCGTGAAGGCAGAAAAGGTCTCGGCTCGAAACAGCGAGTTCCTGGCCGCCGGCAAGGACATCGCCCACTGGTTCGGCATTCCAGAGCCGCGCATTCTGACCACGAAATTTGCGCCCCGGGTATGCGTACCGGTCTCGGCCTCACCCTTCGTGGTGCTGATCGGCGCCGATATCTACTCCTCCGCCGACGAGCGCGAGAAGCGCTTCCTGCTGGCGCGCGCGGCAAAGATCGTGACGAGCAACCTCGTCGTCGCGGCTCGCTCTCAGCCCATGGACCTCGCCCTGACGATCGCGGGCCTCATCCGCTCGTACGATCCCAACTATGCCCCGCCGGAGCTGGACCAGAGCCGCCTCGACGACGTCACGCGACAGGTCGGCCGCGCCCTGAGTCGCAAGCTCCGAGACCCCCTCCAGCCACTGGTGATGGAGATGGCAGGGGTCAGCGGATTCGATGCCACCAAGCTCGGTCTCCTGGCCTGTGAGCTCGGGGATCGAGCGGCCCTCCTAGCGACCGGCTCCGTACCGGCCGCGGTGGGCGCCCTCATGCACCTGGCCGGCCGGAGCGACCTCCGGGAGCTCTCATCGAAGCAACGCCTCGAAGCCATCAAGGGCGTGCCCGAGGCCCAGGACCTCTTCGACTTCGCGCTCTCGGACGTGCACTTCGATGCCCGTCGCCGCGCCGGTGCCGAGGACGGCTGAGGTGAAGATTGGCCTGATCGGACCCTCCGACGGCCCCGAGGAGGTCCTCGACGAGGCCGTCGATTTCCTCATGGGCGACGTCGGGGTGGAGCTCCTCGTTTACCTCGGCGACGACGAGGCCATCACCCTTGCCGCCCGCACGTGGGCCGAGACCGAGGCCCCGGGCGAACTCGACGAGTCTGCCTTTCTGACGAAGGTCGCGACGGTGGCCCGCCGCGGCACCGTCGCCGAGCTCGACGCCATCTTCGAACACGACACGGCCCTCGATCGCCTCGCGACCATCCGCCGCCTTCCCCCCGCGCCGGCGCGAGCCATCGAGATGATCGGCGACAAGATCGTCACTCTCGTCTGGGACAAGGCGGTCCTCGGAGAAGAAGACATCGCCAATACGTTCTTCACGGTCTACGGCAAGTCGAAGAAGATGCTCTTCAAGCGCTTTGGCCCACGCTACTTTTTCACCCCGGGGCCGCTCTCCCGGGGACACATCGGCGTGCTCGAACAGGAGAGCGAGGCCATCGTCCTGAGCCTCTTCTCTCCCGCCGGTGTGCCCATCTCCCGAGAACTGCTGCACACCGGCTCGACGGCGAAACTCTCGGTCTCTTCGTGAAGGTGATCGCGGTCTATGGAGGGAGTTTCGATCCACCCCACGTGGCGCACGTGCTCTGCGCAGCCTACGTGCTCAGCGCCGAAGCGGTCGACGAGGTGCTCGTGGTTCCGACCTTCTCCCACGCCCTCGGAAAGGAACCGGGGGCATCCTTCGAGCACCGCTTTCGCATGGCCGAGCTCGCGATGGGTGAGCTCCCGCGAGCCCGGGTGAGCCGCATCGAGGAAGAACTCGGCGGCAAGAGCCGCACCTTGACCACCCTCGAAGCACTCCAGAAACGTCACCCGGATGCGACGTTTCGCCTCGTCATCGGGGCCGACATCTTGGCCGAGACCCACCTCTGGCACCGGTGGGACCGGGTGGCGGAGCTCGCGCCGCCGATCGTCATCGGGCGCCAGGGGGTGGCGAACGACCAAGACGACGAGCACCCCGACGACCGCACCTTGACCATGCCCGAGGTGAGCTCGACCGACATCCGCGCCCGCCTGGCGGAGGGGCGACCGGTCGATGGCCTCGTCCCCACCGTCGTCGCAGAATACGCCCGTCGCCACGGTCTCTATCGGGAGCCCGAAGCGTGAAGGTCGTGCTCATCGGCCGGGGTCGCGTGGGGAGCGGCCTGGCGCGGGAGCTTCGCCGGGCCGGGGTCACGGCGCGCAACATCCGCGGCAGCGGCTCTCGGCCACTCTCGGTCGGGACCGCCGATGTCGTGATCGTCGCGGTCCCTGACGGGGCCATTGGGGACGTAGCGCACCGCCTCGCCCCTCGGCTCCGCCCCGACTCCGTGGTCCTGCACTGCGCCGGTGCCCTCGGTCCAGGGGTCCTCGGCCCCTGCGCCGCCGTCGGCGCGGCCATCGGAGCGATGCATCCTCTGGTCTCTTTCCCAGCCAAAGGCACCGCCGCGAGCATAGCCGGCGCCACCTTCGTCATCGATGGCGATCCTCGGGCGGTCCGTGCCGCGAAGGCGATCACCGAGACCGTCGGCGCCTGGCCCCTCATCGCGCCCCTGCACGGCGCCCGCTACCACGCCGCGGCGGCTCTCGTCGCCAACGGAGCCGCAGCCCTGGCTACGGTAGCCGTCGGCGTGTTGGAACGCGTCGGCATCGAGCCCCGGGCGGCCGTTCGCGCCGTCGGCGCGCTCCTGCGGTCGGTCGGAGACAATGTCGAGACCATCGGGGTGCCCGCGGCCCTCACCGGCCCGGTCGCCAGAGGAGATGCAGCTACGGTCCTCCGGCACCGCGAGGCTCTGGCAGATACTCCGGGTGGAGACGGCGGCGCCCTCGCCGCGTACGATGCGACCGCACCGATGATCGTTGCGGTGGCCCGCGCCGGAGGGCTGTCATCGAAGCGTGCAGCGGCGATACGGCGTGCGCTCTCGAAGAAGGTGTAGAGGTAAACGATGGACCGTTGGATTCAGAGGGAGGTCAAGAGCCGGGTCGAGGAGCTCGAGCTCCCCTTCAACCGGGACGGCATCGACCCCTTCGGTATCTCGAAGCGCCACGTCGCGCGCTTCATGACCATGCTCGGCTGGTTCTACCGCCGCTACTTCCGCGCTCGCGTATTCGGCATTCACAACGTGCCGACCTCCGGCCGAGCGATGCTCGTCGGCAACCACTCGGGGGGCTACGCCATCGACGCGGGCATGGTGATCGCGAGCTGTTTCTTCGAGCTCGGCCCCCCTCGCCTCGCCCAGGGCATGGCCGAGAAGTTCCTGGCCAAGGTCCCCTTCGTCTCAGCGTGGACCAGTAAGACGGGGCAGTTCACGGGCCTCCCCGAGCACGCCATTCGGCTCCTCGAGAACGAACGTCTGCTCATGGTCTTCCCCGAGGGCGCCCGTGGTACGGCGAAGCTCTTCCCCGAGCGCTACTCGTTGGTGAAGTTCGGCCAAGGGTTCGTGCGCCTCGCGCTCCAGACGAATACGCCGATCATCCCGGTGGCTTTCATCGGTGGCGGCGAGGCGGTGCCCACGATTTCGAACCTCGAACCCCTCGGTAAGCTGCTCGGCGTTCCTTATATTCCCGTGACCCCATACCTCATCCCGGCGCCGCTCCCGGTCCCGGTCTCGATTCACTACGGCGAGGCCATTCACTTCGAGGGCACCGGGAACGAAGACGACGCAGCGATCGTGGCGATGGTGGACGAGGTCAAAGGGCGCATCGCTGCCCTGATCGAAGAAGGGCGGAAGAGCTGATGAAGGTCCTCGTCACCGGCGTGAGCGGGAAGATTGGACGCCTCGTAGCGGCGCGGCTGCTCGCCGACGACCACACGGTCATCGGCATCGACCGGCGGCCCTGGCCCGATGCCCCCGAAGGCGTCGAGATGTTCGAGACCGACATCCGCAAGCGCAAAGCCGAAGACGTATTCCGGACGCGGCGCCCCGACGCGGTGATCCACATGGCAACGGTCACCCACATCCGCAAGAGCAGCGGCGACCGGTTTCGAATCAACCTCGGCGGCACCCGCGCGGTCTTCGAGTACGCCCACCGCTATGGCGTCGAACGAGCGATCTTCGTCGGGCGCCACACGTACTACGGAGCCGCCCCGGACTCCCCCCTCTATCACACCGAAGACGAGCCGCCGCTCGGCCTCGAGTCCTTCCCGGAGCTCGCCGACCTGGTCGCCGCCGACCTCTATGCAGGCTCCGCCCTCTGGCGCTTTCCCGACATCACGACCTCGGTCCTCCGGGTCTGCTACACCCTCGGCCCGGAGCGTCACGGGACTCTCGCGGGGTTCCTGCGAAACCGCCGCGTGCCGCGGGTCCTCGGCTTCGACCCGCTCTTTCAGTTCATGCACGAGTTCGACGTCGCCCGAGCCGTCGCCACCGCCCTCAACGCATCCCTGCGGGGCGTCTACAACGTCAACGGGCCCGCGCCCTTGCCGCTCTCGGTCATCATCAGGCGCGCAGGACGTCAGGACTTGCCCATCCCCGAGGCGCTCCTCGCCGCCGCCATGGGGCGTTTTGGCATCGCGGAGTTGCCACGGGGCGCGATTGACCACATCAAGTACCCGGTGGTGACCGACGGGGCCGCCTTCCGTGAAGCCACCTCGTTCACCCACGAACACGACGAGTACGAGACCATCGAGGCCTACAAGAGCGCCCTCCGGAGGGGATTCCCATGAAAGCATTCAAGCAAATCATTCTCTTCTTCTTCGGTGGTGCCATAGTGGGCGTGGCCATCGGGAGCGTGGTGGCACCGAAGTTTGTCGAGTTCAGAACGGCAAACCAAGGCGCGCTCTGCAACTGCCGGGAGATCGCGGAAGATGTGACCTCTGCGTATATTCATTCCCAGCTCGGAGGCGTCGTCATTGGGGGCCTCCTCGGTTTCGCGCTCTGGGTCGTCTTGCGCCGCAAGGGCAAGCTCGCCTAACCCGGCCGCTCAGAGCAGCATCAGGATGATGATGGCGACGGCGACCAGGCCCACGCCGATCCCGATGCCGAGGAAGAAGCCCGTCTGAGTCCCGAGGGCACCGCCCTCATCGACGTGCGCGGCCTCGACCACGGCCTCAGTCACGGCTTCGGCCTCGGCTTCGGCTTCGCCCTCGGCTTCGCCCTCAGCTTCGGCTTCGGCTTCGCCTTCGGACTCAGCCACGGCCACGGCCTCACCCTCGCCCCCCTCCACCGGGTCGGGCCCCGCCGCAACGGGAATCGTCTGCGCGCGGTCCTCCGGGTCGTCGGCGTCCTCCGGCTCGGCGATCGGCCGAACCGCAGTACCGGCGGCGTCTTCTTCGACACGAAAGCTCGCCATGCGCTCCCGATCGCGGCGGCCTTCGAGCACGTCGGCGGCAAATTGGTCGGTCAAGAACGAGGCAAAGCGAAGCTGCGAGGCCATGAGCCCCGCGGCGAGGGCGTAGTCTTCGAGGTCGCCGAGGAACTCGGCCGCGGTCTCGTAGCGCTCCCCCCGGTCCCGGGCGAGGGCCCGGTCGAGGACCGCCTGGAGTTGATCCTGAACGGGCAGGCGCCCATCACGTACCGGCGGAACCTCCCCGGCCCGGGCCATTTCGAGCATCTCTTCTTCGGTGCCCTTGTAGAGGCGGCGCCCGGACACGAGCTCCCAAAGGAGGATGCCTGCCGAAAAGATGTCTGCGCCGGAGTCGATGTCTCCGCCTGCAGCATGTTCCGGGGCCATGTAGGCGCTCTTGCCGGCGACGCGACTCGAAGCGATGGCCTCTTCCTGGCCCGGAGCCGGCGCTTCCCCGGCGGCGGCCCCGGCGCGAGCGATGCCGAAGTCGCAGAGCTTGACCTCCCCCTCGAAGGAGACGAGGACGTTCGACGGAGAGACGTCGCGGTGCACGAGGCGCAGCGGACGCCCGTCGGAGTTTCGAGCCCGATGGGCGTAGTCGAGGGCGCGGAGGGTCTCTCGGACGATGAAGAGGGCAAACTCCCCCGCCAGCGGCACCCGAGCCTTGGACAGCCGCCGAAGCAGCTGATTGAGGTCGAAGCCCTCGACGTACTCCATGGCGATGAAGAGACGACCCGCCTCGCGGCCGAGGTCCATGACCTGGACGACGTTGGCGTGATTCAGGTTTGCGGCGAGCTTGGCCTCTGCGGTGAGCATCCCGGCGAACTCGGGGTCGGCCGAGAGCTGGGGGAGGATCTGCTTGATCACCACGTGACGGGAACCGCCGAGGGAATCACGACGGGTGGCGAGGTAGATATCCGCCATGCCCCCGCGACCGATGTGGTCGAAGAGCGTGTACCTCCCGAACGCCCGTGGCAGGTTCCCTTCGGACCCTGCCTCCGCGGCCGATGCCGAGATCGACGACGTCACGATACCGGTGTGTGACACGGCCAGGGGGCGAGGCGCAAGGAGACGCAAGGGAGAGCCGTGAAGGCCCCTACTCCGCCGCGTCGACCTGGGCTATCGGCACGAAAACGAGGGTGTCCCCTTCGCCGCGGAGCGCGAGCTCGTCGCCCTCGCCGATGTCTCCGGCGAGGATCTGAGCAGCCAGGGGAGACTCGACGAGGCGCCCGATCGTCCGGCGCATCGGCCTCGCCCCGAGGCTCGCGTCATAGCCCCCGGCTCGGCAGAGCGCCGCGAGAGCCGAGTTCTCGATGCTCAGCACGATGCCCCGCTCCTCGGCGAGGGTCCGAGCGACGTCGCTCAGCATGCGCCGGGCGATCTCCCGCACCTCGTCCTCCGATAGGGCGGAGAACCAGAGCGGCTCATCGATGCGATTCCACAGCTCCGGAGGCAGAGCAGCCCGGGCCGCCGCCAGGGCCGCGGCACCGTCATCGCCCAAAGACGCAACGTCGTCACCGCCGCCGAATCCAATGCGGCTGCTGCGTGCCGGTGCTCCGACGCCGAGATTCGAGGTCATGAAGATGATCGTGTGGGTGAAGTCGACGGTCCGGCCCCGGGCGTCGGTGAGACGTCCTTCATCCAAGAGAGGAAGGAGAGCCAAGAGCACATCGGGATGAGCCTTCTCGATCTCGTCGAGGAGCAGAAGCTGATACGGGCGACGGCGCACGGCCTCGGTGAGCTGGCCGCCTTCCTCGTGACCGACGTAGCCGGGAGGCGAGCCCATCAGCCGGGCCACGGCGTGGCTCTCGGAGAGCTCGCTCATGTCGAAGCGGGTCATCGCCCCGGCGGGGAACACCACCTCGGCCACGGCCTTCGCCATCTCTGTCTTGCCGACGCCGGTGGGCCCGAGGAGCAGGAAGGTGCCGAGGGGGCGCTTGCCACGGAAACCCGCCGCACCCTTCCGGAGCGTATCGGCGATACGCACGACGGCGGCGCCGTGACCGACGACCCGGTCTTCGAGGTGGCCTTCGAGTTGGAGCAGCTTGTCCGCATCGCGGGCGAGGAGCCGGTCGACGGGGACCTCGACCAACTCCGCGATGACGTGGGCAACGGCGGCGCGGTCGACCATGCCGCCGTTGCGGCGTTGGACCCGGGCCCCGGCCTGGTCGAGGACCGCGATCGCCTTGTCCGGGAGCTGTCGCTCCGTCAGGTAGCGGACCGACAGCTCCACCGCGGCCTCGAGGGCGTCGGCGTCGTAGGCCACGGCGTGATGCGCTTCGTAGCGCGAGACCAGTCCCTTCAGGATCTCTCGCGTCGCCTCGATGCTGGGCTCGGCGACGCGAATCGCAGAGAAGCGCCTGGCGAGGGCGGCGTCTTTTTCGAAACAGCGCCGGTACTCGGCGTCGGTCGTGGCACCGATGCAGGGCAGCTCCCCGCGGGCGAGGGAGGCCTTGAGTTCCTGGGCGAGGTCGTCCGGTCCGTCGCCGCCGACGATGGTGTGAATCTCGTCGATGAAGAGCAGCACCCGTCCGTCGGCGAGGGCGACCTCCTCACGGAGCGCGCGCATGCGCTCGGCGAGGGCCCCACGTACGCCGGTGCCTGAGATCAGGCTGCCGGCGCTCACTTCGATGAGCACGCGCCCCTCGAGGTTGCCGGGGTTGGAACCGACGCCGGCGATGCGACAAGCGAGGCCCTCGACGATGGCGGTCTTGCCGACACCCGGAGGCCCGACCAGGACTGGGTTGTTGGACCTCCGGCGAGCGAGCACATCGAGGAGCTGCTCGATCTCGCGATCTCGGCCGATGACCGGATCGATTCGGCCCGCGGCGGCGAGGGCCGTCAGGTTGCGACCGACGCTGGTGAGCAGAGGAAATGCCTTCGGCGAGAGCTCGTGGGCCGACAGTTCGAGGTCTGCCGAGTCCGCGATGGCGCGCTCGAGCTCGAGCTCCGGTGCGGAGGCGGACGGGGGAACCGTGCGATCTCGAGGTTTGGCCCGGGCCGAAGGACGCTTCGGCTTGGGAAGCGTAGGCGCCCGGGCGGCCCCGCGGGGCCTCGACCGCTGGCGCGGGGCGGCAGATGCCCCGGCAGGTGTGGGGGAAAGCAGAGCCAGGAGCTCGTCGCGGACCCGAGTCGCGCCGGCCCCCACTTCGTCGAGGCACCGAAAGCCCACGCTCCGGGAGTCGCGCACGATGGAGAAGAGAAGGTGGATCGGCCGAGGATTCGGCTCACCGAGCTTCACGGCGAGCTTCTGGGCCCGCTCAACGGCGACGTCGAGGGCGCTCGCGGTCTCCCCGTCGACGACCTGGAGGGCCTTGAGGAGATCTCCTTCGCGAACCTGGTGGCGAGCGAAAACCGCTGCGGTCTCGGGCTCCCTTTGGAGGAGCACCAACACCACATGACCCGTCGATGGGGTTCGCCCACGTCTCTGAGCCGCCCGCTTCGCCTGGGTGAGAACCCCCGAAAGACCGCTCGCCATCGCGTCCATTCGCCTCCGTGTTCTGGGGTAACCGGCTGCGCCAGAAGCGCCAAGTTTTTGACCGTGGTTCTGAATAACCCCCAGGACCGGGCGTCCGAGCCGGCCCGGGAGAGCGTCGACCTGGGCGGGGCAATTTGATAGGCTCAGCCCCTTCGATACGGCGCCCATCCGGGCCCCCCGAGGAGGACAGAGGCTGATGAAGCTGCCGCGGATCGTCACAAAACTCGCCGTTTCGGCGCTTCTCCTGGGGAGCGTCGTCGCCCTCGCGACCCCCGCCCTCGTGGAAGGGCAAAGGGGACTGCGCGCGCGAATCTTCCTCGTGCAGCATCGCCTGCCCCGGGGCGGCAGCGAGCGCGCCCTCCTCGGCTTCGCCCGAAGCCACAACGCCCGGCGCCTCCGCGAGACGACCGACCAGCCCATCCCGGAGAGGAAGTGGAAGGCGGAGATGATCACCTCCTTCAACCGCCCGCCGGGAGACCTCGAGTTTCACGTGCTCTTCTATGACATCGAAGATGGCGCCCGGCGCTTCGTCACGGACATGAGCACCTTCATCAACGACCGGAGCCAGAAGACCTTCGTCCAGCGACTCCGCCTGCCCCGCGGCCGCGGGCACCACGAGGGCTTCCAGCCCAACCGACGCATGGAGTTGGTCGTCACGATCCGACGCCAAGAGGTTGGCCGGCAGCGCTTCGAGCTCCTCGGCGAAGAGATCGCCCGCACCGGCACCGTCAACTTCGGCGACGACGAGCGCTGAATTCGTGAACATCAGCACGCTGATCGCCGAAGCGCGGGACGGCAAGTTCCCGCCCATCGTGGTGCTGGTGGGGGCCGAGCGCTTTCTCATCGAGCGGGCGACGGGGCTACTGAAAGCCGCGGCCCTCGGGGATGGCCCCGCGGGCTTCAACGACGACGTATTCCACGGCCGGGGCCTCGACGCGAAACGTGTATCGGCGGCGGCCCGGACGCTTCCGATGATGGCGAACGCCCGCTACGTCTTGGTGCGCGACGCCCAACAGGTCAAAGACCTCGACCCCCTGGTCGAATACCTCGACGACCCCTCACCGACGAGCTGCGTCATCATCAGCGGCGACAAGCTCGACGGTCGCAGTCGCTTCGTGAAGGCCGCCAAGAAAAAGAAGGTCTACTGCGAGGCCAAGGCCGTGAAGCCCGGAGAGCTCCGGAGCTTCGCCTCGAACGAAGCCCAAGCCCGGGGCCACGCCCTCGAGGGCCCGGCGGCCCAAGCGCTGGTCGACTCCATCGGGGCCGACCTCGCGGCCATCGACGACGCCCTCGAACGCCTCTCGCTCTTCGTCGGCGCGGGTGCCGCCATCGACATCGCCGCCGTCGAGGCCTGCGTAACCCGGGTCCGCACCGACTCCATCTGGGCCCTCGTCGACGCCGTCAGCGTGCGCAACCTGCCCCGGGCCCTCGCCGCCGCCAGCTCCCTCCTCGCCGA
>QMMC01000226.1 GCA_003647065.1 Deltaproteobacteria bacterium
AGCAGCGCCTCCGCGAGAGGGTCCTGGAGGTGCTTGAGGATGACGCGCTTGAGGGGCCGGGCGCCGAAGGCCGGCTCGTAGCCGAGGTCCACGAGCTGGTCCTTGGCAGCATCCGAGACCTGGAGCTTGATGCGGCGGTGTTCGAGGAGCTTCCCGAGCTGCCGCAGCTGAATCTCCACGATGCCCCGGAGGTCTTCCTTGGAGAGCTGATTGAAGATCACCACGTCATCGATGCGGTTCAGGAACTCCGGACGGAACGAGCGCTTGAGGGCGCCCTCGATCTTCTCCTCGAGCTCTTCCGACGTGCCTTCGTGGTCGAGGATGTCGTGGCCGCCGATGTTGCTGGTCATGATGATGACCGTGTCGGAGAAGTGGGCGACACGTCCCCGGGAATCGGTCAGACGCCCGTCGTCGAGGACCTGGAGCAGGATGTTGAATACGTCCGGGTGGGCCTTCTCCATCTCGTCGAAGAGCACGACGGAATAAGGGCGCCGTCGCACGGCCTCGGTCAGGTAGCCGCCCTGGTCGCTGTCCACGTACCCCGGCGGTGAGCCGAGGAGCCGGGCGACCATGTGCTTCTCCATGAACTCGCTCATGTCGAGGCGCGTCAGGGACGCTTCATCGTCGAAGAGGTACTCGGCGAGGGCCTTCGCGAGCTCGGTCTTGCCGACCCCGGTGGGGCCGAGGAAGAGAAACGAACCGATGGGCCGCCTCGGGTCCCGGAGTCCCACCCGTCCCCGGCGTACCGCCTTCGAGACGGCGACGACCGCCCGATTCTGGCCGATGACACGTTCGGTGAGGCGGTCTTCCATTACGAGCAGCTTCGCCGTCTCTTCCTGGAGCATCTTCGCGACGGGCACGCCGGTCCACGCGGCGATCACGTCGGCGACGTCTTCGGGGTTCACCGTGTCGTGCACCATGTGCTCGGTGTCGTCGCCGAGGTTCTTCTCCGCCTCGGCGAGCTTGCCCTCGAGGATCGGAAGCGTGCCGAAGCGAAGCTCTCCGGCCCGGTCGTGGTCTTCGTTTGCCCGGGCGCCCTCGAACTCTCGGCGCGCGGCCGAGAGCTCTTCCTTCAGGCGTCGTACCTCTGAGAGCGCCGAGAGTTCTCGTTCCCAGCGCTCCCGCATCTTCGTCGCTCGGGGCTCGAGGTCCTGAGCCTCACGGGCGAGCTGCTCGCTCGTATGCAGCGATTCGTCGTCCTTGTCGTCCCGGAGGCTGTTCCGCTGAATCTCGATCGCCTGGAGGCGCCGCTCGAGGCGGTCGAGCTCCGCCGGCACGCTGTCGATTTCTACCCGGACCCTCGCCGCCGCCTCGTCGATGAGGTCGATGGCGGCCTTCGGAAGCTGGACCCCTTGGGCGTAGCGCCGCGCGAAGTGCACGGCGCTCACGAGGGCCGGGTCCGAGATGCGGATCCCGTGAGCTATCTCGAAGCTGTTCACCACTCCGCGGAGCACAGCGATAGCTTCGTCACGGGTCGGAGGCTCGATGGGCAGGGTGACGAAACGCCGCGCGATTTCCGAGCCCTCATCGAAGGCCTTGCGGACCTGGTCCGGACTCGCCTTGGCGATGACCCGGAGCTCACCGCGTTCGAGGGCTGCGGCGAGAAGCGCCCCGGCCCCGCTGGACGCCCTGTCTCCGGAGAGAGCCGAGAGGCTCGGCAGGTAGAGGATGACTTCGCCGGCGGAGTCGCGGACCGCGTCGAGCAAGCTGCGCATGCGCTCTTCGAGCTGGCCGCGGAGTTTGGCGCCGGCGATCAGGGATGCCATCTCGAGGGCGACGATGCGTTTGCCTTCGAGGAACTTCGGCACGTCGTTTGCGGCAATGCGCTGGGCGAGGGCTTGGACGATGGCGCCCCGGCCTATGCCCGCCTCTCCCACCAGGAGTGGGTTGTTCTCCCGGCGCCGCGCGAGGATTTGAAGGATGCGTCGCAGTTCGGCGTCGCGCCCCACCGTCGGGTCGAACTTGCCCGCGGCGGCCATGCGCGTCAGATCTCTGCCAAACTTCTCGAGGGGGTCGCCGCCGTCGCTCGCCTGCGCGGATTTCGTCGGCTTGCGGTCTTCGGTCGCGTCGCCGTCCCTGACGTCGGCCCCTCCGATGGTCGCGCGCAGCAGCGGCGCGCTGAGGCCGCAGGCACGAAGTACGGCCTTGACGGGCCCTTCGGTTTCCTGGGAGCAGGCGAGCAGCAGCGCCTGCACCGACACCGGTCGTCCGCCGCTGCGCGCGGCTTCCCCTTCGGCCCGGGAGAGCAAGTCGAGGAGTCGCGGTGAGAGGTAGGCGACCGCATCGGGCAGCTTGCTCAGCTTGCGCACCTCCACCTCGCACTCCACCAGGACGTCGGATGGGTCCGCCCCGGCGCGGCGGACGGCGTCCGCGACGCCGTCTTCCCGTTCGAGGAGTCGGTAGAGGACATGAAGCGGTTCGACTTCGGTGTTTTCGCGCTCGTCGGCGAGGGCCTGGGCCCCCGCGATCACGTGCCGCGCGCCTTTAGCGTAGGCTTCGAGCCTGAGGGTCAGGGTCATGGGACCCGGATGATACGTGAAATGGGTTGTCCCGGGACACCACCCGTGAAGGGGGGTGGCTGACCCCTCTGTGGTATGCCTCTGGGGATGAATCGGCCTACCTGGAGCGCATTCTTCGTCCCCGAGCACCGCTTTTCACGACTGGCCTGGGCGGTGACCGCGGCTGTGGCTCTAGCCGCGGGTCTGGCTGCCTGCGGGACCAAGAGCGGGCTTTCCGTCGGGGAGGCGGCGGACGGTGGCATCGATCGGGACCTCGACACCGGAGTCGTCGATTCGTCCGTCGACACCCGTCCCGTCGACTGCCTGTCCGACGTCGACTGCGATGACGGTGTCTTCTGCAATGGCACTGAGCACTGCGTCAGGAACGTCTGCGGCCCGGGCTTGCCCGTCGAGTGCGTGCCGCCGCCGGATGGTTGCTCCGTCGGCCGTTGCGTCGAGGGGCTCCGCTCCTGTGAGTTTCGCCCGGTTGATGCCGACGAAGACGGCCACCTCCCCGACTCGTGCGGGGGCGACGACTGCAATGACACGAACCCGACGATCTTCGGCGGTGCGCCCGAACTCTGCGACTACGAGGACAACAACTGCGACGGTGATGTCGACGAGGGCCTCGCCTACGTCGGCCTGGGGGAACCCCTTCCGATCTCCACCGGCTTCTTCGGCGCCGTGCATCCGGATGTCGTCTTCAACGACACGGGCTACCACGCGGTCTTCGATGACGATCTCGGCGGCGGCCAGGTGCACCACGTCTCCGTGAGCGCCGATGGGCGTAGGCCGTCCCCGGCGACACCGGTCACCTTCTCGTCGGTCTTGGCGAGCTCCCCGGACCTCACCTGGACCGGCACCGAGATGGCGCTGTGGCATCACTATCACCTCGACGAGGCGTTTCAGGGGACCGTCTCGCTCTCGGCCCTCGATGCCGACGGTCGTGTCATTCGACGCTCGGTGGCGGCCACCCCCGACGTCCCCGATGCCGACATGCCCGCGGCGGCGTTCAATGGGACCGAGTGGGGGGTCGTCTACGTTGCCAATCTCGCGAGCGGCCTTCGGGAGGTGCGCTATCTCCAGGCGCGCCAGGATGGGAGCGTCACCGTTGCGCCTCAGGTTCTCGCGAGCTCGGTGGCGATTCCCCACGTCAAACCCGCCGTCACCTGGGCCGGTTCACGTTTCATCGTCGCCTGGGGTGAGGGGCGCACGGTCATGATTCAGGGCCGGGATCGCACGGGCCGGGGCGTGCGATGGACGCGCCGCCAGCCCGCCGTCGCCGATCCCCAGGTCACCCTCGCCTTCGCCGACACATCCGGCGACGTCGCCGTGGCCTGGACTTCGGTCACCCGCCTCGATGGCGTGCACTACGCACGGTACGGTGAAGACGGGACGGCGCGGGGGACGGCCATCCAGATCACCCGCGACTTCGCCGAGCATACGGGCCTGTCCATGTCGTGGTCCGGCCGGGAGCTCGCCGTCGTCTACCAGGCAACTCGCACGCCCGTCGTCGGCACCTTCCTCGTGCGCTTCGTCCCGGACCTCCGGTGGCTCAGCCCGCCGGGGGCCGTCGACTCCCTCGTCGGTCCGAACTCGGGCCCCGCCATCGCACCGAGTGGTCGCGAGTATGGCGTCGCCTACCCAGCCGATACGCCGCGCACCGAGGCGGTGCGTTTCCGTCTGGCCGGATGCGAGTGACCGTCGGGCGCTGTGCGCCTGGCCCCGTCGTCAGGTCGCTGCGTCAGCCCCGGGCTTTGGCGACGTAGCGCAGCTTGATGTCGGAGAGGACTTGGTTGAGCAAGCGCTCTTCCTCGCCGTCGAGGTTTCCTCGGGTCTTGGTCTCGAGGAGCACCAAGACGTCGATGGTCTGCCGGGCGAGGCCCAGCTGCTCCTTGCCGTCGGTCCCGGGTGCCACGGACCCGCTCAGGTGGGCGAGGGCGTTCTCGCTGAGCGAGAGGATGAAGGTCGTGAAGTCGATCGGCGGGACGTCGCCGCCCGCGGGGGGCAGCTCGACGTCTGCGTCGTCGCTGTGGTCTTCGTCCGCCCCGCCCATGGTCAGCCCTCGGTCGGAGTCGGGGCCGCTTCCGCTGCCGGAGCCGCTTCCGCTGCCGGAGCCGCTTCCGCTGCCGGAGCCGCTTCTGCCACCGGAGCCGCTTCCGCTGCCGGAGCCGCTTCCACCACCGGAGCCGCTTCTGCGGGAGCGGTTGCCTCAGCCTCATCCGAATCGCTGGTCAGGGTGATGACCTCGGCGTTCGACTCGCCATCGGGGAGGTCTGCGATGTGCTTTTCGTAGTCCTCGCGGGTGATCAAGCCCTTGGCGATGTTCCGCTTGATGATTCGCTTGTCGAGGATGAAGTCTTCGTTGGCCGCCATGTGCGCCTCGGTCCGGTCAGAGTAGAGTGTTGGCCGCGGAGTGTAGAGACGTGCGCTCCTGTGTCAACGCGCCGCCGGAAAGACCGATGCCGAAGATCAGCACCCAATTCCTCCTTTTTCCCCTTTTCCTCGCCTCCCTTCATGGCTGCACTCGGAGCGAGTCCCCCAGCGAGGCTCCCGACCAAGCCACCGAAGTCGCCGAAACGGCGGCGGCGCCCGAACCCGCGCCCCCGATCGATCCCAATACTCTTCCGTCTCCCCCCGAGTCCCCGGTGGCCCAGGGGCCCATCTCCAACCCCGACGAGCTCCGGCTGCGCCAGATGCTCGAGACCTTGAGCGAGGCCGCGGAGGCCGCTGCCGCCGAGGACCCGGAATCTGGCACTCACTGCGAGCGCGCCTATGACAGCAGTCGCCGCCTCGCCATCGCCCTCAGTGAGAGCATGGGCGGCAGTCCGGTCCAAGAGGACACGCCCCAGCTCAAGGCCCGCTTCGTCGCCGGATGCGAGCGGCTCCCCGAGGAGACCCAGCGATGTATGGTGATGGGTTACTCGGTGGCGCACCGAGACGAGTGCGCAGAGCTCCGGCGCACTTCGACCCCGGAGCACCGCGCCGCAGTCCGGGAGATCATGACCGGCCTCGGGCCCCTCGCGGACACCGCCCTCCCGGCCGACGAGTGATAGGCTGACGCCGGCGCCATGACCCATCGTGTCCTCCCCAGCCTAGACCAGCTCCAGGATCTCGAGGTCCTGATCAAGGCCCATCACCCACTCATCCTCGTCGACACGATCGAGGACGAGCGCGTGGGCACCCTCATCGAGTACCTCGCCGACCGCCTGTCCCTGCCCATGTATACGTGGACCGCGCACCGAGGCTTCACCGTCTCCGGCGGTCCGCCGATGGCCGGCACCGACGCTGCAGACCGGGCCCTCGATTTCATCGCCCAGAACGACGCCGAGGCCCTCTATCACTTCCGCGGGTTCTCTTCGGCCTTCGAAGATCCGGTCCTAGTCGCTCGCATGAGAGAGCTTTACCACTCGCTTTTCCAGCACCGGGGGGCGCTCATCATCACCGGGACCGGGATGACCCTGCCCCCCGAACTCGAGCCACTCTTCACCCCCTTCGACCTCGAGCCGCCTTCTCGGAACGCCTATTACCAGTTCGTTTCCGGCGTCCTCCGGGACATCAAGAAGCGTATGCCCGTCACGGTGGACCTCGACGGCGATGACGTCGCGGCGCTGCTCAACCACCTGCACGGTCTGACCTTCTTCGAGGTGAAGAAGATCGTCACCCAGGCGGTCATCGAAAACGGCAAGCTCGAGCGCAGCGACCTCGACAAGGTCCTCGAAGCCAAGAAGCGCGTCATCGAGCGCTCCGGGGTCCTCGACTACTATCCGACCGACCAGACCCTCGGCGATCTCGCCGGCCTCGACAACCTCAAGGCGTGGCTGCGCAAGCGCTCGAGTGCCTTCGCCAACCCCGAGGAGGCCAAGCGCTTTGGCCTCTCGGCTCCCCGCGGCCTTCTGCTCCTCGGGGTTCAGGGCTGCGGCAAGAGCATGTGCGCCAAGACCGTCGCGTCGGAGTGGAACCTGCCGTTGATCCGCCTCGACCCGTCCTCGCTCTACAACAAGTACGTCGGCGAGTCGGAGAAGAACCTCAAGCGCGCCATCGCGACCGCCGAGCGCATGGCGCCGATCGTGCTTTTCATCGATGAAATCGAGAAGGCCTTCGGCGGCCAGGAAGGTGGAGACTCGGGTACGAGCAGTCGCATCTTCGGTACCTTCCTCAGCTGGCTGAACGACAAGAAGGAGAGCGTCTTCGTCATTGCCACGGCCAACGACATCTCCCGCCTGCCCCCGGAGCTCCTGCGCAAGGGGCGCTTCGACGAGATCTTCTTCGTCGACCTCCCGGTCACCGAGGTCCGCGAACAGATCTTCGCCTTGCACCTCGACAAACGTGGGCGGGCGGCCGCGGACTTCGACCTCGTCGCCCTCTCCGAGGCGACCGATGGGTTCAGCGGGGCGGAGATCGAGCAGGTCCTGCTTTCTGCGCTCTACAGCGCCTTCGCTGAAGGTACGGAGCTCGACGATGCGATGATCCTCAAAGAGGTCGCGGTGACCCGTCCGCTCTCGGTGACGATGGGTGAAAAGATCGATGAGCTGCGAGCCTGGGCCCAGGACCGCGCTGTTCCAGCCTGACCCGCCCAGTATTTCATCCGTGCAACACTAGATGTTTCAAATGTGCGACGTGAAATGCAGCGCCTGCGAATTCATCAATCATTTCTGATGCGATGAGTTGGCACCACGATTGCTATATCTCAGCGTGGAGTCGCTGGGCGAGGTAACCCCCCCCCAATCCGAACCCGGCAAAGACTCCATCCGGCCCGCGATCGACCCCCCCATACGATCGCGGGCCGTCGTTTTTAATGCGATGGCGCCCACGTAAGCCGGCGAATGGCCTGAGTGGGCGGTATTGCCTAGAGTTCGCCGGCGGCTAGGATCGCGCCGACTGCTTGCACCGCGGCGTCGAGGGCGGCGCGGCCGGGGCGGGCGGCGAGGGCGATGACCCACCGTTCGTTCGTGTCGATTCGGTGTACGAACATGACGTCGCTGGCCCACCGCATGCCGAAGCCCGGACGGTGATAGACCTCGACCGGGGCGTCGCCGAAGGCGTCTTTCATGAGCTGGGCGACCTCGCGGTTGCGCGCGATGCCGAGCGCCTCCCGGAGCAACTCGAGGTCTTCTGGCCGGAGATCGTAGCGCGCCGTCTCGGGCAACTCGTCGTGCAGCATGATGCGTGACATCGACTCAGCCAGGTCGAGGAGGGACGTGCAGTTCCCCTGGTTGGGGCAGCTGTACGCGCCCCGGCCGGTCTCTGCCGGAATCACCCGGACCCGTCGTCCCCGGCGGACCACGATGCGCGGGGAAACGCGGTTGAGATTGTTTCCCGTCGTCCCGTCCGGGTGTCGGCCGGTGGATGCCCGGAGTAAGACGGTGTCCTCGAAGCCGTTGCCGGTGGTGAAGAACTCCGTGTTCATCCGGTCGAAGCCCACGAATTCGACCAGGCGATCGAAAGCGCTGTTCGAGCTGTATTCGAGGGCGTGGCGAATGATGTGATCCATACGCAGGGTGACCGGGCCGTCTTCGTACTCGAAGGTGACCCAGCTCTCGACTGGGAAGCCGAGCTCGCCCAATCGCTCGAGGGCTGCGACCGCTGCGTAGATCTTCACCGTTGCCGATGGCCACCAGCTGTCCCGGTCGATGCCGGTCCCGGCGTGGTCGTAGTAGTCCCGGCGGAGCTGCCCGTCGTCGGCCTCCTGGATGTGCACCACCAGCGCCTTGAGGTCTTCGGTCGTGCTTAGGCCACGCTCGGCGAGACGAATGGTCAAGCGCTCGCTGTCGACAGTCGACGGCTGGGCCGGCGGCTGGGCGCTCGCGGGGGATGCCGCAGCGAAGGCGAGGAGCGAAAGCGCGGACAGGGCCGCAGCGCGGGGGAGAAGGCGCACGAGCAACATCGATACACCAAAAGGGCTCTGGGGGCGAAGACCTTGGCTCGATGGCAGCGGCTTCGATTGCGGCTGGAGCGAACCGCGGTCTGTAAGGTGCACTACGGGCTGAGCGAAAGGGAGGAACGACGCCTTCTGCCGTATGCTCCTGCGCCATGCGCTACAGGACCCTACTCGGTCTGCTCGGCCTCGCCTTCATCGTGCTCGCGGGCTGCGGAGAGGGCGCCCCCGGCGACTGCACGATCGAGGGCTGCGCAGATCCAGGGCGGATCTGCCTGGCCAACGATGATGGCTCCGCGCGCTGCGAGTGCCCCGAGGGCACCCTCGAGGAAGCCGGCGAGTGCGTCGCCCTAGGGGACTGCATGGAGGGCGAATGCGGCGCCCACGGCACGTGCGACGGGGCGCAGTGCTTCTGCGAGGCAGGGTTCGCCGGCCCACGCTGCGAGCTCTGCGACGCCGGATTTCACGACGACGGCGCCGGCGGGTGCTCGGATGACCTTTGCGCCCCCGACCCCTGCGACCTGGGGCGCCGGTGCGTGGTGGCCGATGGCGCGCCTCAGTGCCTCTGCCCCGCCGGGCAGCACGACGAGGGCGGCACGTGTCTGCCCGACACGACGTGCATGGCCGAGACCTGCGCGGGCCACGGGGCGTGCGAGGACGTGAGCGGAAGCGTCTCCTGCACCTGCGACGCGGGGTGGGGCGGGACGTTCTGCGATACGTGCGACGAGGCGGGCGGCTATCACGACGATGGTGCGGGCGCGTGCACGACCGACGCCTGCCTTCCGAACCCCTGCACGGGCCCGAACCGCACGGTCTGCGCCGATGACCCGGTCGAAGGCATCGTCTGCGCCTGCGACTCGGGCTTTCACGACGACGGTGCCGGGGGCTGCGCTATGGACGAGGTCTGCGACGGACGCTGTGGGACCCACGGGACCTGCACGGACACCGGCGGGGTGGTCCTGTGTGCCTGTGACCTCGGCTGGACCGGCGGGACCTGTGACGGCTGCGATGCGGCCGGCGGTTACCACGACGACGGTGCGGGCGCGTGCACGACCGACGCCTGCCTTCCGAACCCATGCACCGAGTCCCTCCGCAGCGTCTGCAGCGTCGACGCCGGCGGCATGACCTCGTGCGCGTGCGACCCGGGTCATCACGACGAGGCCGGCGCCTGCGCGGTCGACGAGGCGTGCACCACGACGAGCTGCAACGCTCACGGCGCCTGCGAAAGCACCGGCGGCGTCGTCTCGTGCACCTGTGACGGGGGGTGGGCCGGTGCCTACTGCGGTGGTTGCGACACCGGGATGGGCTACCACGATGACGGCGCGGGGGGCTGTACGACCGATGTGTGCCTACCGAACCCCTGCACCAGCGCGAACCGAGGCGTGTGCACGCCTGACGGTGGGGGCGGCGTCGCCTGCGCCTGCGATCCCGGGCACCACGAAGATGGTGCAGCGTGCGTGATCGACGAGGCTTGCACGGCGACGTCTTGCAATGGCCGCGGCACGTGCTCGACGCCGGGGGGCGTCGTGAGCTGTGCCTGCGCCCTCGGGTGGGCCGGGGTGTACTGCGGGATGTGCGACGTCGCCGCCGGCTATCACGACGACGGCGCGGGGGGCTGTACGACCGATGTGTGCCTGCCGAACCCCTGCACCATCCCGAACGGATCCCTCTGCTCCGACGTCAGCGGCAGCCCTCTCTGCGCCTGCGATGCCGGCTACCACGACGATGGGGTGGGGGGCTGTACGACCGATGTGTGCGTGCCGGACCCCTGCGCGAGCAGCGGGCGGCTCTGCCGAGACAGCGGCGGGACGGCCGAGTGCTACATCCCCGTCTGCGACGACGGCGAGCCGTGCACCGACGACATCTTCGACGGCTCGGGATGCGTATTCACGTCTCTGATGGACGGCACCAGCTGCTCGACGACCCTCTGCATATCGAACCAGACATGCACCAGCGCGGTCTGTGGTGGCGGTGCGGTGGAGGACTGCGACGACACCAACCCCTGCACCGACGACAGCTGTGACGCCCTGACCGGTTGCGACAACGCCCCCGACGATAGCAACGTCCCCGACGACGCTATCGCGTGCACCGTCGACTCGTGCTCCGGCGGCGTGGCCAGTAATGCCCTAGACGACAGTGCTTGCACGGATGGGCTCTACTGCACCGGCGACGAGGTATGTGCTCCGATCGACCCCCTCGCCGGGGCGGGTGGGTGTGTGACCCGTGACGTGCCGAGGGCGCCCGGCCCCGACGGCCCGTGCGGTACCTGGGCATGTGACGACGGCAGCCGTGCCTGGACCTTGAATGCGCTCGCTGCCGGAAGTCTCTGCGACGACGGCCTCGTATGCACGACCGAGGATGCATGCACCGGTGCCGGCGCCTGTCTTGGCGCGCCCACTGCGCTCTGCGGCGGGGATGGGCCGGCTCCGTGCACCGGCACCACGCCCTTTGGAGCCGGCGGGGTCGACATCCCGCGGGCGAGCGTGAGGGGGACTCTGACCTTCGACGCTGGGGTTGCGATCGAAAGTGGCGGCGAGGACGAAGTGAACCTCTGGCTCCAGAACCAGGCGACCGGCTCGTTGGTACACCTCGAACAGATCGACTTCGGCAGCTGGGACGGCAGCCAGTATCCAGTGCGCAGTTGGGACTTCCGCGATGATCGCGTGATCGACCTCGACGTGCTGCCGGGCACCTACGACGTGATCTATCGGCGCTTCTGGAGCAGCGGGAACGCGGACCGGGACTGGGGTGGGGGGCCCGACGGTAGCTATCCTTTCGGCAGCCACGTTCTGCGGCGTGATCTCGTGCTCGGACCGGGCACCAACGCCCTCGACCTCGACATCCCGGCGGCCCGGGTCAGCGGGGCGATGACCTTCGCCGGTGGTGCGGCGGTGCCCTCGCTCAGCGAGGACGAGGTGAACCTCTGGCTGCGCGACCAAGCGACGGGCTCGTTGGTGCACCTCGAGCAGATCGACTTCGGCAGCTGGGACGGCAGCC
>QMMC01000227.1 GCA_003647065.1 Deltaproteobacteria bacterium
CGCCGTTTCCGCCGCCGTTTCCGCCGCCGTTTCCGCCGCCGTTCCCGTTTCCGACGCCGTTCCCGTTTCCGCCGCCGTTCCCGCTTCCGTTCCCGTCGGCGAATCCGTTTCCGAGGCCGCTCCCGCTGCCTCCTTCGCACTTCCGGCGGCCACCGCCGCAGCCGGCGCGGGAGACGGCGCCCCTCCCCCCGCTCAGCCCCCAACACCCCAAGAGCCTCCTGCGCCCAAGGAGCCGATCAACTGGGAGCAATGGCTCGGTGTACGCGGCGCCGCGGCCGCCGGCGCTCTGGTCCTGGTGATCGCCGGGCTCTACTTCTTCAAGTACTCCGTCGATCACGGTCTGCTCACGACGACGCTCCGGGTGGTCCTCGGGACGGCCCTGGGCACGGGCTGCATCATCGCGTCCGAGCTGCCCCTCCGGAAGCGCTACGCGGTCCTCGCCGACTGGGTCGGAGGCGCCGGCGTCGCCATCCTCTATCTCTCATTCTGGGCCGCCGCGGCCCGCTACGACCTCATCCCCATCCCCGTGAGCTTCGCGTTGATGGCCGCCGTGACCGCCCTCGCCTGCGTGCTCTCGGTCCGACACAAGGCGTTGCCCATCGCCGTCCTCGGCCTCCTCGGGGGCTTCGCGACGCCGACGCTCCTGTCCACCGGGAGCGACCGGCCCATCGCCCTCTTCAGCTACCTGCTGCTTCTCGACGGCGCGCTGCTCTTCGTCGCCCACCGGCGCCGGTGGCCGGCCCTCGCCCTCCTGGGCCTCGGCGGCACGACCCTCTACCAGATGACCTGGATGTTCGCCTCGATGGGCCGGGACCGCATCTTCCTCGGCATCGGGGTCCTCGCCGTATTCGGTGTGCTCTTCGCCCTCGTCCCCGCCGGACAAGACGCCAAGGACGCAAAGGACGGCGACGGCAAACCCGCCAAGCGCTCCGTGGTCATGCGCCTCACCCGCGTCCTCGCGGTCCTCGGGCCCTTCGCCTTCGCCCTCTTCTTTGCCGCCGACGCCAACCTCGGGCCGTGGTTCTATCCGACCGGCGGTCTCTTGCTGATGCTCTCGGCGGGGGCCCTCTTCGTCGGGCACCGTGAGGGCCTGCCGGTCCTCGGCCTCATCGCCGCCGCCGCCTCGACCGGCGTCCTCGCGGTCTTCCTCATGAGCCAGACGCCGTCGACGCTCCTCGGCGTGCTCGAGGTCGTCGGCTTCGGCGCACTCCTCGGCGTGCTCTACCAGGTCGCCCTCGAGCGCAGCCCCACGCGCCCCGCCGAGCTCGGCCTCGGCGCCCTACTCACCGCCGCTGCGCCCCTAGGGCTCACCGCCCTCGCCGCCGTCGCCACGCCCTCCGTGAGCCTCTATCCGTGGCTCGCCGGCTGGGCCATCTCGAGCGCGCTCATCTATCGCCAGGGGACCTTCTCCGGCCGGTCGCTCCTGGTCATCGTCGCCCCGGTCGGCACGGCCCTCGCCCTCGCCATCTACTCGGTCGGCCGGACTCCCATCGCCCACCTCCGGGGCCTCGAGGTGACCGACCCCTCGGTGACGACGCTCCTCGCGATATTGCTCGGCGCCGTGACGCTCTTCTCTTTCGTCCCGCGCATCCCCCGCCTGCTTCGCGACGAACTCCAGAAGTACGCGACCATCGGGGCCCTCGTCGCCGTGCTCATCGTCTTCTTCGCCTTCGGCGTCAGCCCCGACAGCGCCGGCCTTCCCCTCGTCGCCCTCGTCGCCGGCGCCCTGCTCTTCCAGCTCGTCGGCAGCCTCGACGCGGCCCGGTTGCACGGAGCCTGGCTCTTCGCGCTGCACTTCGTCGCCGCCATCGTGCTCACCATCATCGCCTGGGGCGACCCGCGGCTGGCCGGCCAACAAGGGGCCCTGGTCTTCGCCGGCACCGTCGCCGCGTTCTTGCTCGCCCTCGCTGCGCCGCATCTCTCCCCGCGTTTGCTGCGAGACCCGTGGGCGCACCGGGCCGCCGCCGTCGCGGGCCCGCTCTTCTTCCTCGCCCTCCACCGCACCTTCGACGTCAGCTTCGGGGACTCGGCGGTCGGGGTCCTGCCCCTCGGCCTCGCCGCGGCCGCCCTCGGAGCGCTGGTACTGGCCAAGGGCCAGCTCTCGGCGACGGATCCCGCCCGGCGCGTCTCCATCGTGTGGTTCGCCGCGGTCGTCGCGGGCTTCGTGACCCTGGCCATCCCCCTCCAGCTCGACCGGGAATGGATCACCGTCGCCTGGGCCCTCGAAGGCGCGGCCCTCATCGGCCTCTATGTCCGGCTCGAACACCCGGGCCTCAAGTACATCGGCGTCGCGCTGCTCACGGTGGTCACCGTGCGCCTCGTCGCCAACCCGTACCTCCTCGACTACCACATGCGCGCCGAGCTCCCCGGGGTGGTCTGGCTCAGCTACACCTTCCTCGTCCCCGCCGCGTGCCTCATCGCCGCCCACTTCATCATGTGGCGCCACGGCCCGCGCCTGATGACGGCCTGGGAGCGCTCCTTCTTCAACCCCAAGCACCGCATCCCGGCCCGGGGCGCGGCCATCGCGTCCATCGTCGTCATCTTCGTCTACCTGAACCTCGTCGTCTTCGACCTCTTCGGGACCGGGCCCTCGCTCACCATCCCGACAGATCACATGATGGCTCGGGACCTCACGACCTCCCTCGTCTGGGCGCTCTACGGCCTCAGCCTCCTCGCCCTCGGCGTGGGTATCCGCTCCACGGGGCTGCGCGCGATGAGCCTCGCGCTCTTCTTACTGACAGCGGCGAAGGTCTTCCTCTACGACCTGAGCCACCTCGAGGACCTCTACCGCGTCGGCTCCCTCGTCGGCCTGGCGATGTCCCTCATCATCGTTTCCCTCGCCTATCAACGCTTCGTCTTCCGGACGCCGACGAAAGGAGTGAGCAAGTGACGACCCATCGAAACACAGCGCCAACCACGGTCCTGCTTCTGTCGCTGGCATTGATGCTGTCGACCCTCGGGATGCCGCCCACCCCCGCGGCGGCCCAGGTTCCAGGCGTCGGTGACACCGCCTCGCTACTTCCCCGGGAAGCCTCGGTGCGCATCGGCGCCGCCGGTCTCCAACAAATCCCCCTCGGCGCCGCCGTGCTCACGGAAAGTCATCCGGACCTCCGGGACGTGCGCCTCTTCGACGGGGCCGGCAACGAGGTCCCGTGGCTGCTCGCCGCCGCGATGCCCGTGCGCCCCACCGTCGCCGCCGTGGCCCTCGTCCCGACCGAAGCCACGCAGGAACTTCGGGAGTCCGAGTTCCAGCGCCCGACCCACTACGAGAGCTTCGTCGTCGAACTCCCGGCGGTGCCCACAGGCGCCACCGGCTGGGACATCGTGCTCGCCACCGACGAACAAGAGCTGACCCGTCGCTACACCGTCATCGAGGTCGTCGACGGCAGCGGCCCCATCCAGCGCGGCGAGGGGACCGTGTTTCGCTTCTTGGGACCGCTCCGGCAACGGCTGACCATCCCCCTCGGCGTAGGGGCCGGGACATTCGCCGTAACCCTCGAAGGCGAGGGCTCCAACTACCTCACACCGACCTTCTCCGCGATGGCCACGCGCCCTCGCACGACGGCGCCGACCGTCGACGTCCCCCTCACCATCGAAAACGTCGATCACGAGGGCGGCGAAACCGTGCTGACGTTTCGGCGACCGCGGGGCCTCGTGCCCTCGAAGATCCAGCTCCGGACGTCGACGACAACCTTCCACCGGCGGGTGCAGGTCCGGGACCTCGGGCCCGGGAGTGAGGCCCGCGACATCGGCGACGGTGTCATCTACCGCATCCCCGAGCTCGACGGGGCGGCCGAGCTCGACGTGCGCCTCGGCCCTGCCCAGGGCGACCTCCTCCAGGTGCGCATCGCCGACGGCGACGCCCAGGCTCTCGAAGATCTGCGGGTCACGGCGGTGATCGAACAACCGATCCTCATCGCGCACCTCGAAGGCGACGCCACCCTGCGCTTCGGAGGCGGACGGCTTCGGCCCCCGAGGTACGACCTCCAGCGCCTCGCTCGGACCGCCCTCGGGCGGGACCTCGCCCGTCACGAACTGCCGCAGGCGGACGTCTCGCAGCCCCGCCCCAACCCGAGCTACGACCACCGACCCGCCCTCGGCTGGGCCATGCATCCCGGAGCCGACGTCGAGTCGTTCCTGTATCGCAGCTCGCGGACGCTGCTGCTCGACCCCGGCATCGAGGGGCTCTCCCGGGTCCGATTGACCGCCGAGGACCTCGCCGCCCTCGAGGCGACCCTCAGCGACCTGCGCGTCGCTGACCTCGCGGGCCATCAGTGGCCCTACCTGGTCGAAGAGGACGCGGCCAACGAAGACGTCGTGCGGTACCCGGACCGCGAGGCCCACGAGGACGGCAGCGAATATGTGGCCGTGTTCGCTGCCGGCGACGTCCCCGTGGAGCGCGTCACCATCCGCACCACCGCGGCCTTCGTCGACAGAGACTTCGTGCTCTACGGGCAGATCGGCGAGGAGCCCGAAGAGGAGCTGACCCGGGGCCGGCTCTCGAGGCGCCCGGATAGCGACGACGAGCTGCACATCGCGACCCGGGGCGCTCGGACTCAGCGCCTACGCCTCGTCGTTCACGACGGCGGGGACGCGCCCCTGCCAGATCTCGAGATCGTCGCCGGAGTCCCGGTCCCCGACCTCTACGTGGCCGCCCCCGCCGGGGACTATCGACTGCTCCTCGGCAACCCCGAGGTGCCAGCGCCCACCTACGAGGTCCGCCGGGCCCGGGAGCTCATGCTCTCGGTACCCGCCGGCGAGGCCCAGCCGGGCCCGCTCCTGAGCAACCCCGACTACCTGCCCCCAAGGCGGCCGCTGCACCTCGAAGATTGGCTGCTCTGGGCGGTGCTGATCCTGTCCATCCTGGTCCTCGCCGCCCTGACCCTCCGGGCCACCCGAAACGAGACGCCGGAAGGCACCCCCGGAGAAACCGCACAGGCGACCCCAGAAGGCGGCCAAGAAGGCGGCCAGAAAGAAGGTCCGGAGGGCGGCCCGGTATCTGACCCCGCCGATCCCGCCGGCGGCGCTGCGGACGTTTGAGGCAGACCGGCGGTTCGCGAGGGCCCCCGGCTGCGCTATGCTTCGCCCGATGGCACGTCGACATTTCTCCTTCCTCAGCTTCCTCCTCTTCTCCGTCTCGCTCTCCCTCGCGGCCTGCAACCCCGGCGGGGGAACCCCGATCGGCGACTCCGGCACCACCCGCGACTCGGGCCGAGTCGACTCGGGCCGGCGCGACAGCGGCGGCGGCGGCAGCTGCGGCGACCTCGGGCAGATGTGCTGCATCGGCAGCACCCCTTGCTCTCCGGGCACGCGCTGCGGTGCGGACCGAACCTGCTGCGCGACCCCCGGGGGCACGAGCTGCGGTGGCCCGGACGACTGCTGCGGCGACTTCGATTGCGTGAGCGGGTCTTGCTGCTCGCCCGAGGGCGGCTCCTGCCGCACGCCGAACGACTGCTGCTCAGACCTCATCTGCTCGCCGACGGGCCAGTGCCAGCGCCCGGCCGGCGACTGCGGTCGCCTCGGCGAGATGTGCTGCGCAGACGACGAATGCCGGAGCGGCCTCGTCTGCGCCGGCGGCGCCTGCACCGCCTGCGGCACCGATGGCGAGTTCTGCTGCAAGCCCCCGTCCGAGTGCGCGAGCGACCTCGTCTGCGCCGAAGGGCGCTGCGGCACGCCCCCCTCGGGCTGCGGCGGCACCGATCAGACTTGCTGCACCGGCGACCGCTGCACTGGAGGGCTGACCTGCACCGGCGGCACGTGCACCGCGCCCGCGACCGAGTGCGGGTTCACGACCTGCGGCACCTGCACCGGGACCGCCCCCTGCGGCTGGTGCGCGGACACGGGCAGCTGCGGTCCGGGCTCGGTCTCCGGGCCGGACACCGGGTCGTGCACCAACTGGGACTGGTACGCGAGCGCCTGTGAGCCCACGGGCAGCACCTGCGGCGGCGCCGACTGCGACACCTGCACCGGCGAAGCCGGGTGCGGCTGGTGCGATGGCAGCGGATGCCAAGCGGGCTCATCGGGGGGCCCGACAACCGGCACCTGCGCTGACTGGAGCTGGGTCTCCTTCGAGTGTTCCACCGGCCCCGACACCTGCGGTGACAATACGGACTGCGGAAGCTGCACCGGGGAATACCCCTGCGGCTTCTGCGGGGACGATGGCTCTTGCATGGCCGGTGACTCGACGGGCCCCGACGGCGACGTTTGCTTCGAGTGGGCCTGGTTCACCTCCGAGTGCTCCGCCGCCGACCCGTGCTTCGACGCGACCATTTGCGGCGACTGCACCGACCGCGCCGAGTGCGGCTGGTGCGCGTCGAGCGGCATGTGCGCCGTCGGAGACGACTCCGGCCCCACCGTCGGCAGCTGCACGGACTGGGACTACTTCGACACCGACTGCGCCGCCTGCAACCCCGTGATGGGCACGTGCAGCAGCGACGCCGAGTGCTGCGACGCCCTCGAGTGTCGCATGGGCATCAGCTTCGGGACCCGGTGCTGTGTCGCTGCAGGAGACACCTGCGCCACCGGCGCCGACTGCTGCGGATACATGGACTGCCGGAGCGGCATGTGTGAGTGCCGGGCCGCCGGGCGCGGTTGCCTCGGCGACGGCGACTGCTGCTCGAACACCTGCACCGGGGGCATCTGCTCCTGAGCCGTTGGCGATGCGCGCCATCCTGCTGATCGACCACGGGAGCCGACGCGCCGAGAGCAACGCCCAGCTCGGGCGAATCGCCCGCATGGTGGCCGACCAGGCGGGCGACGGGACCATCGTCGTACCGGCTCACATGGAACAGGCCGCCCCCGACATCGCAGCCGGTTTCGCCGAGTGCGTGGCGAGGGGGGCCACCGAGGTCATCGCCGTGCCCTACCTGCTGGCCCAGGGGCGCCACGCCACCGAGGACATCCCGCGCCTCGTGGCCGAGGCCGCCGCCACCCACCCCGGCGTCGCCTTTCGCGTCACCGAGGCCCTGGGCGTACACCCAGCCCTCGCCGCCATCGTCCTCGAACGCGCCGGCTAGCCTACGTATCGAAGCGGGAGCGTAGTCGCTTCGGGATGATTGGGCAGACGTCGACGGGGCGCCGGAAGACTCGGTGGCGGACGGCGGCGACTCCGTCGTAGGCGGCGTCGGCGATGGGCCGGGGGATGAGGCGCATCAGGACCGCGAGGCCCCGCCAGAGGCCTCCGAGGCCGTCCATCATGCGGAAGATCGCTCGGGAGCGTACGAGCACCCTGCCCTCCGGGGTCACGACGACGATGCTGTCGGGCAAGCCTCGGGCGGCGTCTGCGTCGAGCTCGCGCTCGAACGCCTCGCCGTGGAGGGGCGCGAAACGAAAGGCGTCGCCAGAGCGGTCCTCGGCGAGGGCGAAACGCACGGAGCGGTGACAGAGCCCGCAGTTGCCATCGTAGAAGACGCGCTCGCCTCCTTCGATTCTCAGCGGCGGGATGAGGGCCGGGTCGAAGGCGAGCAGATGGGCGAAGAGCAGGGGCCCGCCGAGAGCATCGTCGACGAGCACCAAGCGCACCACGAGGGCCACGGCCATGACGGCCCATCCGGCGCCCCGGTAGCGACGGCTGATGCCCAGAACGAAGAAGGCCAAGGCAGCCCCGACGAATGCCCAGGGAAAGAAGCCCGCCGGGGGTCCCGCGACGGTGCCTCCGGCGGGGTCTGCGAAGGCGCGCACGGCGACGGCCCCGTAAGCCCCGACGAGTAGCGCGCGCACGATGAAAGACAGGCCCTCGGGGAATGCAAAATCTCCCGCCGGGTCAGGTCGGCCGTAAGCATCGAGGGACCCATAGGGCGCCCGCGGGAGGGCCACGTGGACGACGAGGGGCGCGATGGTCAGGAACGACAGGATGAGGCCCTCGGGGCCCCCGGCGATGACAGCGGCAGGGGCGATCAACAGGGCGGCTACGCGGTCCCGGAGGCCCGCCGCAAAGGGCAGGCACGCGAGGGCCCCGAACCACGCCGCTGAGGCCGCAACGGACCCCTCGGAACCCACCTGCGCATCGAGGGCGGCGCCTACCAGAAGCACGCCGAGCCAGACCCCGTAGGCCACCCGGAAGACGCTGTAGGTGCCGCCGCTCAACCGTGCCCCCGGCCATCGAGGCCCCGGGGCCAGGCGCCCCCGGCCTCCATCGTCAGCGCCGGGGCGCTCTTGATTTGCTCGAGCCTATGCACAACGCCCCCAAGTATGCCCCGGAGTTCGGCGTCGTCACCGGCAAAGACCCTCAAACCGCGACGTCTCGCCAGCCCCCGCGAAAGAAGACCCAGCCGAGCAAGGCGGCCCGGACGACCCAGTCGACGGTCGAGCCAATCCAGATACCGACGAGGCCGAGGCCCAAAGGGAACGCGAAGAGCCAGGTCGCGAAGAGGCGCACCACGAGGCCGCCGAGGACCATGATGACGAAGGGCGCCCGGGTCTCACCGGCGCCGCGGAGGGCGTGGCTCATGACCATGCTGAAGGCCAAGAAGGGCTGGGCCACCGCCGCGATGACCATGACCGGAAGTCCCATGGCCACGATGGCGTCGTCGTCCGTGAAGGCTCGAAGCAGCACCTCGGGGATGAGCAAAAACATCGCGGCGAAGAGCGACAGGAAGGCCACCGCCATCATCGTCGCGGCCTTCGCGGCGACCGCCGCGTCGAGGCGTCGCCCCGCTCCGAGGCGCTGGGCGACGACCGCCGCCGCGGCGATGCCGAAACCCTCGGCAGAGAGCCAGCAGATCGACTCGATGGAGATGAGCGCCTGGTTCGCGGCCATCACCGAGCCGCCGAGGGCGCCGATCATCATGACGAACCCCAAGAACCCTAGCTGCTGAACGGCGCGCTCGGCGGCGCTCGGGCCGGCGACCTTCAGCATGCGCCGAAGCGCGGCGAGGGCATCCCCCGGGCCGCGGAAGCTCACTCTCCCGTGCCGGCGGCTGAGCACCGCCAGCCCGACCACGGCGTTCCACGCCATCGCGGCAGCGCTCGCGAAAGAGGCCCCCTGGGCCCCGAGCTCCGGGGCGCCGTAGTGGCCGAAGATCAAGACGTAGTTGAGGGCGATATTGATGACGTTGCCCACGGCGCCGATGATGAACGGGGTCTTCGTATCCCCGGCCGCGGTCAGCGCCGCAGCGCCGGTAAAGGAAAGCAGGAAGAGGGGAATCGAAGGCAGGAAAACCGTCAGGTATCCCTCGGCCTCGACCAGCACATCCTCCCCCGCCGCCGGAAAGAGCAGGGGAACGACCGGCAAGGTCAGGAGCCCGACGAGGCTCACCCCCACCCCGACGACACCGGCAAACCACAAGCTGCCTCGGACCGCCGCCGTCGCCAGGGCGCGGTCCCCGGCCCCTACCGCCCGGCCGACCAACGCGACGGTGCCCACCGTCGACGCCGAGAGCAGGCTGACCGTGGTCCAGACGAGGGGCCCGCTGATCTGCATCGACGCCAACGACGCTGACCCGTGGTGCCCGAGCATCGCCCGGTCGACGAGGAAAACGAGCGTATAGAGCAGCTGCTGGGCGATGGCCGGCGCCGCGAGGCGCGCGACCATGCGCACCGTCCCGTGCGGGTCGACCGTGGTTCGGCTATTCAGCTCATCGCCTCGTTGCCGGCTAGCGCATCATGCGCATCTTCTGTTTCGGCATCATGCCCAGGCCCTGGATCACCTGCTTGGCCATCTTCTGAATCTCGGGCTTGTTCCCCTTGCCGACGAAGGCGGCAACCATGTTGGGGTCCATCGCGCCGAGGGCCTCCATCGCCTTCTTGGCGAGGCCGCGGTTCTTGGTCGCCATGAAGGTGTAGACCTGGGCCCGGTAGAGCATCGCGCTGACCTCCCCGTAGGCCGGGTCGGTGGCGGGATAGGTCTCGAGGAGGTTCTTCGCGTCCGGGGCCTTGCCGGTCCGGGCGAAGGCCTCGGCAACGACGGCCGCGTACATGGCCTTGGCCTTCGGCTGGGGCTGATTCTGGAACGTGATGGCGTCGGCGAGGGGACGGGCGTCTTTGGCTCGACCATGCATCAAATAGAGCAGCCCGAGGTTCGCCCGCACGTCGTCGCGGATGGCAGCGGGGGCCTTGTCGATGTTCACCCCTTCGAGGACCTTGATCGCGTCTCCGGGCTTTTCCTGGGCTACGAGCTGCGCCTTGGCGAGGGCCGCCATCGCGTCACCCTTTTCGAGCTTCTCGTCGAGTTGCTCGATTGCCGCCTTGCGCCCTTCGGCGTCGGTGGCCGTCTTGAGGATGTCGACGATGCCCTGGCTCTTCTTGGTGAGCCGCCACATGTAGATGGCGAAGCCCGCGGCGACGAGGCTCAGCACCCCGGCCACCCCGATCCCCCAGTACCCGGTCCACGGCATCATCCCGATGGCGAGGGCCCAGAAGATGGCGAAGCCGAGGCCAAAGAGGCCCACGGTCTTCCAGCGAACCTGGGGCCGCTCCATTTCAGCGAGGGCCTTGTTCGGGTCCTTGACGGCGGGTTTCGGCTTTTTGGCCATGGCGCCGGGGGTTAGCCCGCTTTGCCCCGGCGAGCAAGGGCCGTCCCCGGGGCGTTTCGAAGTGGCCTCGCGCTTGACTCCTACACCCGGGTCCGGAGCCGTGTAGAGTGGGCCAAGTGCCTTACTTCTTAGCGTTTGCGGCGATAGTCGCTCTCCTACCGGCCTGCGAGGGAGAGACCCCGGCCCCCGACCGAAACCTCATCCTCCTGGTCGAACTGAAGACGGACCTGGTCCCCGGGGTGGAGTTCGCGGCGGTACGCACGCAGCTGTTCGACCCGGCCGATCGTTCGGAGGAGCTGACGCGGCGGCAGGTTGACGTCGCCCTGGGCCGGGACCTCACGTCGGGGCTCCGGGTCGCTGAACTGGGAGACCTCGCGACGGGCACGTACCTGGTGAGGACGACGCTGGTAGACCTCATGGGCACCGAGGTGCTCCGCCGGGACGTCGTGGTGACGGTGAGGGAGACCGCCGGGGTGACGGTCCTGATGACCCGCGACTGCGTGGGGGTCGAGTGCCCGGGAACCGGGAGTAGCCCGACGGAGACGGCGTGCCTCAGCGGCCGGTGCGTCGAAGAGCGGTGTACTCCGGAGACCCCAGAGCACTGTCCGGTGCCTGAGTGCAGCATGCCGGCCGAGTGCATGGGTGCGGTCGGCGCGTGCGCCGAGTGGGCGTGCGAGGACTCCACGTGTCTCGTCAGGACGGATCACACCCGTTGCGAGGCGCCGACCCAATACTGCGACCCGACGAGTGGGTGTCGTGATGTGGATGTTCCGAGTGACGCAGGCGCAGGGGACGCGAGCATGGACACGGGGGCGAACACATCGATGCCGTCGGACATCCTCTTCGAGTCTCACGCCCCCCACGTGACGACCGACTTCGTATTGGGAA
>QMMC01000228.1 GCA_003647065.1 Deltaproteobacteria bacterium
CGCGCCTGGGAATGCGAGGCGGCTACCTCTTCTCGACCGCAGACAGCATGGCGGGCACCCCCTGCGACGTCACCTTGGAGTCGGTCTTGCCGTGCTCACGGCCGGTCGTTCAAGGCTATGTCGACTTGTCGTTTTTCCAGATCATCCACCTTCTGCTCACGGTCGAGGTCATGCCCGCGGTGCGGACAGACGAACCCGACATCTGGGATTTGAGCCCCGGGCTGCGCATCTCGATGCCCTTCGAGTGACGGGGCCGGAAGGTCGGCGGCGGCGCCTCGCGATGCCGATAACTGGTGCCCCGGGAGGCAATCGGTCACGTTGAATGCATGGCGCGAGCCTCCAGCTGCGCTCCCATCTCACGCATCGCCCTCGGCCTCGGCATCTGCATCGCCCTTTTCGGGTGCGGCGCCGATGAGCGTCAAGCGGAGCCAGGCCCCCCGCCCGATGAACGCCACGAGCCCGCGAAGGCCCCCGAAGCGCCGCCAGCCGAAGGTCACGAAGCCGTAGCCGCCGAGGGCCCGCGCCCCCCCGAGGCGAACCTCGCACCGATCGTGCGCCTCGCCGCGGAAGACCAGGACCGCATCGACGAGGCCGTCCGGGACGCCCTCCGAGCGCACCAGATGCCCGGTGCAGTCGTCGTGATCGGCGCCGGCGACGGAGTGCTCTTCCGCCGCGCCTACGGCTCCCGGGCCCTCGAACCAGCGCGCGAGCGCATGACCGTCGATACGATCTTCGACCTCGCCAGCCTCACCAAACCCCTCGCGACGGGCATGAGCGTCATGCGCCTGGTCGACGAAGGGCGCCTCGACCTCGATGCTTCGGTCGCAACGTACCTGCCGGGCTTCGAACGCCGCGGCAAAAGGCGCGTCACCCTCCGGCACCTGCTCTTGCACACCAGCGGCCTGCCCGCGGTGAACCCGCGCCGGGACTACGAAGAGGGCCACGACGCGGCGTTCGAGCACCTCTTCGACCTACGCCTCCGGACGGGCCCCGGCGGGGCCTACCACTACAGCGACATCAACTACATCCTCCTCGGAGAGATCGTCAGCCGCGTCTCGGGGCAGAGCCTCGATGAGTTCGCCGAGGCCCACGTCTTCGGCCCCCTCGCCATGACCGAGACGCGTTTTCGTCCGCCGGTCGCTTGGCGCCCGCGCATCGCTCCCACCGAGGAGCGTGACGACCATCCCATCCGCGGCGACGTCCACGACCCACGGTCGTGGCGCCTCGATGGCGTCGCGGGCAACGCCGGGCTCTTCTCGACCGCCGACGATCTCTCCCGCTTCGCCCGGATGATGCTCGCCGGTGGCGTGCTCGGCGGTGCGCGCATCCTCTCCCCCGAACGCCACGCGGAGATGACCGCGCCCCGGACCGTGCCTGGCGGGGTGCGCACCCTCTCTTGGGATGCCCCGTCCTCGGAGCGCCGCGCCCGGGGTTACGGCGCCCGCGCCTATGGGCACCTGGGATTCACCGGGACCGCGCTGTGGATGGACCCGGACCTCGACCTCTTCGTGCTCTTCCTGTCCAACCGCGTGCATCCCGACGGGGACGGAAACGTCGGGCCGGTGCTGCAGCGGATCGACGAAATCGCCATCGACGCCCGGGCCCGGGCCCTGCCCCCGCCGCCGGCCGAGTCCCGCATTCAGCTCGGCATCGACGTCCTCGAGGCGAGCGGGTTCGCCGCCCTCGCCGGAGCCCGGGTGGGCCTCTTGACCCACGCCGCGGCCCGGACCCGCGACGGCCGCCGCACCCTCGACGCACTCGCGGGCGATGACGGGCTCACGTTGGCGAAGCTCTTTTCCCCGGAGCACGGCCTCGCCTCACGCCGCGAAGGCCGCATCCGTAACGGCCGCGAAGCCGCCACGGGCCTCCGGGTCATCAGCCTCTTCGGCCCAACGCGAACGCCCACGGCCGAGATGCTCGAAGGCATCGACACCCTCGTCGTCGACCTGCAGGACGTCGGCGTCCGCTACTACACCTACGGAGCCACGGTGAAGAACCTCCTCGAGGCCGCCGCCGAACACGACCTCCGCCTGGTCATCCTCGATCG
The DNA here is from genome assembly GCA_003647065.1 of Deltaproteobacteria bacterium. Taxonomy (GTDB): domain Bacteria; phylum Myxococcota_A; class Polyangia; order Polyangiales; family B10-G4; genus B10-G4. The sequence goes on from QMMC01000228.1 coordinate 2,048, forward strand.
CCCCAATCCCCTCGGCGGCGCCCGGGTGGAAGGCCCGGTCCTCGACGACGCCCTCTCCTCGTTCGTGAACTTCTATCCCTTGCCGATACGCCACGGCATGACCCTCGGGGAACTCGCCACCATGATGAACGACGAACGCGACATCGGCGCGCGCCTCGAGGTCATCGGGGTTGCGGGCTGGCAACGCAGCGAACTCTGGGGAGCGTCGGGGCTGCCCTGGCTCTCTCCTTCACCCAATCTGCGCACCGAAGCCCAGGTCTTGCTCTACCCCGCCGTCGGGCTCCTCGAATCGACACCGGTGTCCGTCGGTCGCGGGACCGACGCTCCCTTCGAACTGCTCGGGGCGCCATGGATGGACGGCGACGCGTTGGTAGCGGCTCTCGCCGAGGAGCACCTCGCCGGCGTCACGGCGCGGGCGGTCACGTTTACGCCGAGGTCCGGCCCACACAGACGCACCCGTTGCAATGGAGTCCGACTGACCGTCACCGACCCGGAAGCGTTCGTCCCGGTGCGCACGGGCCTCGCCCTCGCCCGGGCACTCTTTCGGCTGCACAGGGCAGAGTGGGACGCTGAGCGACTTTCGCGGATGATCGGCCGTGAAGACGTGGTCACGGCCCTCGAACGGGGTGATTCCCTCGATGCCATCGAAGCGCTCTACGCCGACGACCTCGCCGCGTTCGTCGAGCGGCGGGCGATGTACGTCACGGGGCAGCCGCTAGACCCGACGGGCGACGAAGCTAGCGGCGACGACGGCTGAGGAAGAGCAGTCCGCCCAAAACGGGGAGGATAGGCAGGGCCGAGGAGCCCTTGATGGGACCATCGGCCACCGAGCAGCCGCCAGTCACGACCCCTCCCCGGCCGTACGAATCGTGCTCGGGCTCGAAGGGGTCATCGTCGATCGTGGGGTCACCGCCGTCCATCACCGGCGGGTCGCCCAGGTCCGGGGCACGCTCGGGCCCGTAGGGCAGCCCGGGGTCCTCCTCAGGCTGGGGCTCCGGCTCGGGCTCGGGCTCGGGCTCGGGCTCGGGCTCGGGCTCGGTGGGCGGAGGTTCTGCCGCCGGCGGAGGTTCTGCCGCCGGCGGGGGCGGGGGCGGCGCCAAAGGCACGAGACGTATGGCATCGGCGACGATGTGCTGGTCAGGGGCAACAGCCCCCGAGGCGTTGTCATAGACGTTCACGTGCTGCCCCGTCCCCGCAGCGAACCGGTAGACGCCCAGGCGAATCCAACCGGAGCTGGCCCCCTGGTCGACGGTCACGACGTCCTCAGCCCCATTGTGAAGAACAGAGTAACGGGTAGCGCCATGCACACCCCAGGCGGGGTCGACGGCAACCTCGACCGCATACTCGCCGGCCGCCGCGAGGTCCAGGTGCCACCGCGCCCAGTTGCTCGGGGTGTCATTTTGGAAGGCGTTGGTCCAGATGAGTGAGCCTCCGTGGCCGGCCCCCGAGACGTCGCGCCAGTAGGTCGAACTGCCGAAGGCGCGGAAGCACGACGAGGTATTGTCGACGACGCCGCCGTCCGGGGCGATGGTCGTATCGCAGCCGCCCAAGGTCGGCGTATCCATCGGGCCCGAGTACCAGGGGGTGCGCATCGCCGCGGCGTCTACCGAGACCTCGATGTGCAGGTGGTTGTGATGAGGGTGAGCGCCGCCGTAGAGACGATCCTTGCTGCCCGCAGCCCGGGAGCCCCGCCAGGTCCAGCGATCCCAGATGATGTACTGGATGCCTATCTCCTCGGCGTGTTCGATGAGGTAGTTCGCGACCGAGTCACCGAGGTCGTTGTCGGCCTCGCCGGCGTGCGTCGGGATGTAGATGTCGAGGGCCCGGCCGGTCCCGTGGACCGACATCTGACTCGAGTCGCCGTTGATCGCCCGGCAAGAGTAGCCCCCGATGGACGAAATCTGCGGGAACGCGACCTCGAGCCAGTCCTTGAGGACCACCGCCCCGGGAGTGATCCAGGGGGCGCACCCACTCTCGCCGACCCACCGGCCGGCGCTGGTGTAGGCGACGTACTGAGTATCGCCGATAGCCGTCGTCTCCGCCGGGATGTCCCAGGGCCCGGGGGCCGAGAGGGCCAACTCGAGCTTGCCGTACTCCTCTTCCGTCATGCAGCCGGCGAGGGTGAACGCGACCAGAGTCACGAGGAAGATGGGCTTCGAGACGTTGTTGATGTGCATGGCGGTGTACGAAACCAACGCAGCATCTGTGCCGGGGCCCGAGACGCCCGGGGCCCCGGAAGTTGCGGACTCGAGGCGTCAGATCGCCATCGCCGCGGCATTTGATGGGCAAAATCGCCGTACCGAGCGCGCCCACCCCGTCCAGGAGTTGGTCAGGCGAGGAGCGTGCTTTCCCCGCCCTGCCGGCAGTCGTCGCCTAGACGCGACGGCGACGGCGACGGCGGCGGCTGAGGACGAGGAGCACCCCCAGGGCCGACAGGACCGGCGCCACCGACGCCACTGCTGGCGAGCCAACCGCCGCTGAGCAACCACCGGTCACGACGCCCTCGCCGCGGTAGGAGGGGTGGTTGGGGTCCAGGGGGTCATCGTCGATCATCGGGTCACCGCCATCCATCGTCGGTGGATCACTCGGCTCGGGCTCGGGCTCGGGGCCGGGTTCCGGAGCCGGTTCGGGCTCGGGCTCGGGGGCGGGGCCGGACAAGGGCACGAGGCGGACCGCATCGGCGACGACGTGTTGCTCCGCGGCGACGCTCCCAGAGGCGTTGTCGTAGACGTTCACGTACTGCCCAGCGCCGGCAGCAAAGCGATAGACACCCAGGCGAATCCAACCAGCGCTCGCGCCCTGGTCGACGGTCACGACGTCCTCAGACCCGCCGTGGAGAACGGAATACCGCGTGGCGCCGTACACGCCCCAGGCCGGATCGACCGCCACCTCGACCGCGTATTGTCCGGCGGCCTCCAGGTCCAAGCGCCACCGGGCCCAGTTGCTCGGGCTCTCGCTCTGGAAAGCATTGGTCCACATGAGCGAACCACCGTGGCCCGCCCCCGAGACGTCGCGCCAATAGCTCGCGTTGCCGAAGGCGCTAAAGCAGGACGACGTATTGTCGACGACGCCCCCATCGGCGGGGATCGTCGTATCGCAACCGCCGGCGGCCGGCGTATCCATCGAGCCCGAGAACCAAGGGGTGCGCATCGCCGCGGCGTCGACCGAGAGCTCGACGTGGAGGTGGTCGTGGTGGGGGTGAGCGCCGCCGTAGCGACGGTCCTTGCTGCCCGCCGCCCGCGAAGCATTCCAGGTCCAGCGGTCCCAGATGATGTACTGGATTCCGATCTCCTCGGCGTGCTCTATGAGATAGTTGCCGATCGGGTCCCCGAGGTCGTTATCGGCGTCGCCGTCGTGCAAGGGCAGCATGATGTCGAGGGCCCGGCCCGTGCCATGCACTGACATTCGGGATGAGTCCCCGTTGATCGACCGACACGAGTAGCCTCCGATGGAGCGCACCTGGGGAAAGGCGTCTTCGAGCCAATCCTTCAGGGTCACCGCGCCGGGGGTGACCCCGGGGGCGCAACCGCTCGTCCCGACCCAGGCACCTGCGCTGGTGTACTCGACGTATTGGGCATCACCGATGGCCGTCGTCTCCGCCGGGATGACCCAGGGCCCCGGCGCCGAGAGGGCCGCTTCGACCTTGCCGACCTCCTCCTCGGACATGCAGCCGGCGAGAGAGGCCGACAGAGATACGCCGACCAACGTCGCGATGAGCAAACCCCTTGAAGTGCGCTTTGGGTTCATGAAGGTGATGGCCCCCTGTGCACCAACTGTGCCGGGCAATTACCCCGCTACGAGCGCGGGTAGATGCGGACTCGAGGCCCCAGACCGGCGTCTGGAGGAACAATTCATGAACCGATTCGCCGCTTGAGGCGCGGCCCCCTCATCTAGGAGTTGGTCGTCTGGGCGACGCGCCCTACGGCTACTGTTCGCTCACCCGTCCCCGGTGGCAGGCCCGGGGCGCCCGACCCCGACGCGACGACTCTGTATGGCCAGAGGTTTGCGCGGTGGCACGATCAGGGCCGCCACGGCGGTAGAAAAGAAAGCCTTCACCACATCCCAGTCGTCGCCACCCTCTCCCGGCAGCGCCTTCTCGGCCTCGGCGTCATCGAAGTAACTGAGCGCTCGGAGCACGAGCCCTTCGTTGACGTCTGTCTGGTAGACGCTCCTGAGGGCGCGCATGCAGTCGGACAAGCCGAGCGAATGCATCTCGAGCATCACGTAGAGGTCGAAGAAATCGCGCCGGGTTCCCCGATCGAGCACCGCGTGGGTCTTGGTCGCGAGCACCCCCGTCAGGTTGAGGGAGCCACCCTCTACGTGGGCCGCCAGGTTCTTGAGCACGAAAATAGAGACGTCGATCCCCTCGAACATCAGGTGCACCGTGTCCTTGGCGCGCTCGAGGACCTCCACCTTGCCGCGCTCGCGGAGGTGGGCGATGAGTTGTTTGGAGTCCTTGGCGCGCACGACCCCGAAGTCCACATCGCGGCTCGGTCGATACGGGCAGAAGCATCGGACAGCCTGCCCACCAATCACGAACCAGTACTGGTCCCGAGGCACAGCGGCCGCGATGGCCTCGGGAAGCACCTCCAGGGGCGAGCGCTTCGCCATCAGAGCCCCCGAAAACGCATGACGGCCCGGAGCAGGGCGTGGCTCTTGGGCCGCCAGCCACGCCGCGCGTCGGCACGGACCAGGCAGAGCCACGGCAAGCCCGACGCATAGCTCAACGCACGAGGCGCGCCGTAGTTGAACGCGTGAAACACGACCTGATCACCAGGAACGAGGTCGCCCGGGGCGTCCGCGGCGAGGTTGTAAAGGCTGGTCTGAACAGCTTCGGGGAGAGCATCCCACCGAAGCATCGGGACCTCTACGCGCTCAGCAGCGTTGTAGACCGATGAGCGGGTCGGCGCCTTGTGGCCCTGGACATCGCAGAAGGCGCGCAGTTCGCGGTGCACGTCCGTGAACTTCGGCTTGTCGCACCCGTGCAAAAGCTCGGTCAGGCGTCGCTCTACAGGGAGGGGAAATCGTGACTCTCCCCGATCACGTCGCCCCCGCCGCGCCGGCCGGGGCGAGCGCGCCGCAGCTCGCTCGAGTGACTCTTCCAGACTGAACGCTGACATACTGGCAGTCTAGTGCTGACACTAGCTTTGCGCCAAGGGTGATTGCAGACCGCCTTCTTGCCGACCGCCGGGCACCGCGGACCTGACCGCCGGGCACCGCAGACCTCACGGAAACTTCAGTCGCCCTTCTCGCCATTCCTGCAGAGTCGTCTTTGCACACAGCCCGATGAACGTGCCGATCGGTGTCAGAGCTTCCAGTACCGGTTCACCAAGCGGCGCCGAGAACTCCAGGGAATGAGATGCAGACCAAAGCCGGACGCCGGGGTCCTCGTCACGCAGCAGCGGAAGTAACGCGCGCTGAGCCGCCCCCCCCGGCGACAAGCCCGGGAAAACGGCATCGTCTGGCCCCCCCCGCTCGCAAGCGCGGGAAAACTGCGTCGGCTGGGTCGTGAGACCCAAGCGAGGTCGTCCCGCTTGCGAGCAGCCCGCGCAGCCTATCTTTATGGGTGAGCAGGCAGCGCAGCAATCGGGGCGAGATCTGGTCGGCAATCCGGCTCCGGTCGACTGGCGTCGCCCTTTCGCCTTCTCGCCGACCGCCGGGTATCGCGCCCCAGACGCCGTAGTTTTTAGCCGTGGGCGGCTAGGAAGTAGATGACCAATCCGAAGATGGCGACCATCGTCACCGTCTCGACCCAGTTCACGGCGCCGTCGTCTTGGACGGCCTTCCAGAGGATCAGGAAGGAGGGGAACGCCAGGAAGACGACGCTGGTGGTCTCGAGGTCGATGGGCAGGACGCCGCCGTGGGGCGTCAACTCGATGACGCCGGTCTGGCCGAACACTCCGAGGAGGATCAGGACCACCGGCAATACGACGAAGGGCACCTGGTTCACCTGCCCCGAGGCGCTCGCGAGGGCGATGTCGTACATGCCCTTGAGGTGGGCGCTGATGATCATCACGAAGGCCCCGGCGGCGGCGAAGACGCTGAGGATGAGTGCGCCGATCATCTCCGAGTAGCCAGCGGCGGAGAGGCCGCTGACCAGGATGTCGGCGAAGTCGCCGACCGCGTGGCCGCCGATCACGCTCGTGCCGATACCCAAAGCGCCGTAGAACGCGATGGTCCCCCACGAGGCCGGCTCGGGCTTTTCCTTTTCGTTCGCCGCGTCCTTGGTAGCCCAGGGTGCGGTGGCGGGGGAGCCATCGGCGTCGCTGTCGCGGCTCTCCGACGGCAACTCCTCGGAGCTCGAGAAGCGCTTCACCAAGCGCACCACGGACACGACTTCGACGACCAGGAGGAAAGCCGCGATCACGTAGAGGTCGACGGCGCCGAGGGCCTCGCCCCGATAGTCCCCAGCGTCGAAGACGTTCATCAGGACCATGATCGCCCCGGTCGCAAAGAACACCCCCGCGGCGCACGCGTAGAGATCCGTGCTCAGCTTCACGAGGGGGGCCGGGAGCCTGGCGTGGCCCGTCGCGTCTCGGGGAAGGACCCCGCTGTAAATCCCGAAGGCCGCCGCGCCGACGTGGAGAGTGAGCAGGGTGACGATGAATCCGACCCGGGGCGCCGCGGCGATCACGAAGCCCAGCATGACCAACTCGGGCACGTTGCTCGCGAGCCCCGCCATGGTGCCGGCGACGAACTCGTTCATGTCGAGGCGCGCCGCCGCGCCCTCGACGCCTTTGATCATCGCCTCGCAGGAGCCGAAGACGACCAAGAGGCCGCCGAGGCCGAGGAGGGCGCCGATAGCCCACTCCGGCACGGCCACGGCAGCCGCTTCGGCGCCCATCGCGCCCCCCACGAGGGCCCCGCCCCCGACGAGGAAACCTATCCAGCCCTTGCCGTCACCACCACCACCAGCCATGGCGGGGGACTCTACGGATACTGGACCCGAGAGTGAAGTGGCTTAGACTCCCGCGCGCAAGGCCAGGGGATACGCGTGGGCAAGATCAAAGACTTCATTTTGCACGAAGGAAAGCTGGTTGGCCTCGTGACCAGCTACTTCCTAGTCTGCTTCGGCATCACCGGCCTGCTCAAGACGTTGACCCTGCACGAGTACTCCGTCCAAACGACGGAGGCAGGCACGGCCATCATCGCGGCCCTGGTCATCGCCAAGGTGGTCATCGTCCTCGACAAGACCCCCGCCGGGAACCGCTTCGAGCGCCACGCGGTCTGGTCCTCGGTCCTCTACAAGACCTTCATCTACACCCTGACCGCCGCCCTGGTCCTCACCGCCGAGAAGCTCTTCCACGCCTGGCGCGAGGGCCACGACGGTGAGGGCATGGCCGAAGTCCTCCACGAGGCGCTCAGGGCATCCGATGGGGATCGCGCCCTCGCCACCCTGGTCTGCCTCTGCGTCTCCTTCATGGGCTACAACCTGCTCGCCGAGGTCGGCCGGACCTTTGGGTGGGACAAGCTGCTGAGGTGGCTCTTCACCCGCCACGCCGTCCGCGGCGATTTCGGAAGACCCCTCCCGTAAAGACTGAGCAACTGAGCGCGAACGCCCTGGAGGCGCTCAAGCTTCAATCGAAGTCTTCGTCGTCTTCGGCGTACCCGTCGTCGATGTAGAGAATGCGCGAGACGTCGCCGCGGCCTGCGATGGCCTTCAAGGTCGGCCGGTCTACCCTGCCGACAGCGTCACGATCCATCGCGACGAGGAATAGGTCCGAGAGCTCATCCCGAGAGGGCGTGATCGCAAACTTCACCCGCACGGGGAAGAGTGCTTCGTCCGCGGCGTGCACGCGTTCGAGCAATGCGTCGTCGAGCTTGGCGAGCTCACCACCTGTGAGCTGGTCGTCGACGGCGGCTGACGCAGTCGAATCCGACACCGTCGAGGTCGCGGTCGAAGCGCCGCAGGCGGCGAGGGGCATCGCCAGGAACGCCAGGAACGCCAGGAGAGTGCTGCGGTGAATGCTGCGGGGGATCATGTACTTCATGGTGTGCCTGCCTCCAACCATGTGTTCGTGGTCCTCAGCTGTCTAGGCATTCAATCCCCGTGCAGGCCGCGTTATCCTCTCTCGCCAATGGAAGCCCAACAAACCATCGCGGCATCGATCGCGCGAATCTTTCGCGCCGTGTTCGTGGTGCGCCGTAGACGGGCACGGGCTCTTCGTCGGGCGGCCCGGTCCCTCGGGCTCGCGACCCGCACCGAGGTCGCCGACCTCGGGTCCCGGGCCGACCTCGCCCTCGGCCGGGCTCGACGCGACCGCGACGAAGGCCGCGACCAAAGCCGCGACCAAAACGAAGGTCCCTCATGAAGCGAAATATCCTCTTCATCACGAGCGACCAGCAGCGCTACGACTCCCTCGGATGCACCGGCGGCACCATCGCGCGTACTCCGTGCCTCGATGGCCTCGCTGAGGACGGGCTGCTCTACGAACGCGCCCACGTGCACAGCGTGGTGTGCATGCCCTCCCGGTCGACGATGCTCACGGGACAGCACCCACGGACCCACGGGGTCATCGCCAACGGGATTCCGCTCCCCGACGACGCTCCGAGCGTCGCCCAATACCTGCGTCGCCGGGCAGGCTACCGAACGGCTCTGCTCGGCAAAGCTCACTTTGAGCCCCACCTCGACCCTGGCCTCCGGTATTTCGAAAACCGCTGCGCGTCCGAGGACTCGACGGGCCCCTGGCGCGGCTTCGAGCACATCGAGCTCGCCACCCACGGCCCGGTCGGGGGGCACCACTACGCCGAGTGGCTCTGGCGTGAGCACCCGGACGAGGTCGGCGGCTTCGCGGGGGTCCTCACCGGCGCCGGCGGCGGCGATACCGGGGCCCCCGAGACCGCAAAGAACCCCATCGCCCGCGAGAACTACCACACGGATTGGGTGGCGGACCGGACCGTCGACTGGCTCCGGAGCCTCGACGGCGAAGACCCGTTCTTCTGCTGGATGAGCTTCCCGGACCCCCACCATCCCTTCGACCCGCCCTACGAGGAAGTCCAGAAGCGCGTCGATTGGCGGGACCTGCAGCTGCCGGACCGCCACCCCGGTGACCGCGCAGCCGTCGAAAAGGTTCTCCGGGACAAACCCGCCCACTGGCTCGCCTGGTACGAGGGCCGCTTCCGCAACCCCGAAGGAGGCCCGACGCAGTTCGTCCCCGGGCAGATGACCCACGATCAAGTCCGCGAAATGAACGCGATGATCCACGTCGAAAACGAGCTCATCGACGAGGCCATCGGGCGCGTGATCGCGTGGCTCGACGAGCACGGTATGCTCGACACGACGGACGTGATTTTCACCTCCGATCACGGCGA
>QMMC01000229.1 GCA_003647065.1 Deltaproteobacteria bacterium
ATCGGCCAGAGCACCTGCGTCGGCATCGGCGGTGACCCGGTCAACGGCACGGACTTCGTCGACGTGATGAAGCTCTACAACGACGACCCGGACACCGACGGCGTCATCCTGATCGGCGAAATCGGCGGCAACGCCGAAGAGCTGGCTGCGGCCTACATCAAAGAGAACTTCAAGAAGCCCGTCGCGGGCTTCATCGCCGGCACCACGGCCCCTCCGGGCAAGCGCATGGGCCACGCCGGCGCGATCATCAGCGGCGGCAAGGGCACGGCGGCTGCGAAGATCGCCGCCCTCGAAGACGCCGGCGTGAAGATCGCGCCGACGCCCTCGCACATGGCATCGACTTTGAAATCGATGCTCTGACAACGTTGGTCGGAGAGCGAACTCTGACCGAGGAGAAATAGAAAATGGCAGTCGAGCGGACCCTGGGCATCATCAAGCCCGACGCGGTCGAGAAGAACAACATCGGTGGCATCCTCGCGATGACCGAAGGCGACGGCTTCGTCATCAAGGCCATGAAAATGGTCCGACTGAGCGTGCCCCAGGCCGAGGGTTTCTACGCTGTGCACAAGGAGCGCCCGTTTTTCGGTGAGCTTATCGAGTTCATGACCCGGGGTCCCGTGGTCGTGATGGCCCTCGAGGCCGACGGTGCGGTCAAGAAGTGGCGCGACCTCATGGGCGCGACCAATCCTGCCGAGGCCCCCGAGGGCACCATTCGCAAGAGTTTCGGTACCAACATCGGGGAGAACGCGACCCACGGGTCCGACTCCCTCGACAACGCGCGGATCGAAGTGAACTACTTCTTCCCCGGCTTCGAAGTCGGTATCTGAACCGGTTTCGTGACGATTAGAACGGGTCCCGGCGCACGCCGAGGCCCGTTTTTTCGTGCGATGCGGGCCCGTCTGCGGCGTTGCCCGGCGCTTGAAATACCGTTGGTATTCCGGCGCTTGGTCGCCTTGCATACGGGCCCACCTCGCACGAAAAAATCAAATCTGCCGTAGGATCTAGGTCGTGCGTTCTCTCGTTATCGGCTTCGTGCTCGTCTTTGCCGCCTGTGGTGGTGGTGTTGCTGTGCCGAGAGGTCGGGCGGTGCATGCAGCGCAGGAGCGGGCCGTGGGGCCGGACGCGGCGGTGGAATTGGCGGCGCGCCTGCCGCGCGGCGCGGATAGCTGCGCTGTGGCTCGAACCGGGGCGTTGAGTGCTCTTCGCCGATCTTTGTATCGGCGCCTGAGTCACGGTGACCCCGTCGCGTTCCTACCGGACGCACCTTTCGTCGCGGTCGCCACCGCCTTGCGCGTCCTCCCGAATCGCCGCCGCGCTCAGGTCGTCCTGGTGCGCACTTCGGCGGGGCCTGGTTTCGTGCGGAGTTTCTTGGACGAGCGAAGCGGGCTCCGCCTCGATTGGTCCACCGGCGCCGCGCCGCGGTCCGGTGTCGTCCGGGCCCGCTTCCTCGACGAGCACACCGTCGAACTCGTCAACGGCCGTTTCCCCGAGAGCAGCGTAACCGGGGTCGGGGTCCGATGCGCCGAACTCGCGGCGACGAATCCCCTGGCCATCGAGGTGGCTTCGCGGCGAGGAGAGTCGCTCTTCGTGGGTGGGCTCGGTCCGGACCTCGAGCGTATCGAGTTTCTGGTGTCCACGACCGATCACCGCCTGCGCATCGAGCGCACGACGACTCTTGGCGGAGATGACTCGGGCTTCGACGCCAGGGCGATCCCGGGGCTAGACGGCCCTGGTTTTGGTCGCCTTCCGGCGGCGGTCCTCGCCGACTCCGTCGAGGAGTCGGTGGACGGGCGCCAGCTTCGGCACGCGATGAGCTTTCGCTGGGAGGACCTGGCCCTGGCCCTCGAGGACGAGGGCCGGGCCCTCGCTGGGGTCCTCGCGGACGCAGCGACGCATCAAGCGCAGCCGGCGGACTCCTTCGACGTCTCCGACCTCGAGGCCGTCCGCGTGCAACGGGAGCTATGGCGAGCCCGGGCTGACGCCTTCGGCGCGCCGGGCATCGATGCCCGGCGCCAGCTGCGCGTATTGCTCGAGCGCGCCATCGGGGCCCACCCCCAGGAGGCCGACCTCCGGCGCGACCTCTTCGAGCTCTTCGTTCGCGGTCTCGGTGACGCACCAGCCGCGGCGAGGGTCGCGGCCGATGCCATCCGAGACGGCGTCGGTGACGCCGCTGAGTTTGCCCAGCTGCGTCGCGAGGCTCTGGCCCATGGTGATGTTCGAGGTCTCGCCGACGCCCTCGCCAGCGACGGCGTCGTTCAGCCGCGACTCGCCTCGGACGCAGCGGTCGCGCTGGCCGCGGCCGTGGTCGAAGGCGCGGACTACTCGTTCGCCGAGGCGGCCTACATCGCCGGGCGGGCGCTCATCGGGCGGGCATACCGCGGCGCTGGGCGCCGGGTCGCTCCTACCATTCTCGACCTCGAATCGATACCAGACGCCCTCGCGGTCCTCGTCGAAGCGGCCGGCGTATCGGGGTCTCTGTGGATCGCCGTCGAGGGTGCGCGCCCGACCTGGGGCATCGAAGCTTTCGATTCGGAGCGGGCCCCCCGAGTCGTCCTAGACGTCGGCCGCGACCTCCTCCTCGGCGCAGCCAACACCGCTTCGGCCGTGCGCCTCGCCGCCCTCGGCGAATCCCTCGCCGGGGCTCTCGAGCCCGGGCCGGTAGTGATCTCGTTTTTCGTCGTTCCCTTTGGAGGCACGGCGGCGCGACCGAGTGCATGGGGACGCCTCGAGGGAGATTTGGTCGATGGGCGCCTGGCCCTCGAGCGGGTTGCGGGACCCGGTGCGCGAATGTCCTGGGACCGCGTCCGGCGGTACCTGACGGAGCCTCTCGCGGCATCGCGGGCGCGGCGTTTCCCTCCCCCCACCGTCACCATCGAGGCGGAATCGACGGCGGATGCGGAGGCGCTGATGGCTCTCGACGATGCTCACCCCGGGGTTCGCTGCGAGAGGGACGAACGCGCCCTCGTATGTTCCCCGGCATCTTCGACGCCCGAGGCGCTCCGCGCGCTGCTCAGGGACTTCACCGTCCAGCGTCTGCGTGCCCTGAGTTCGGCCCTCGTGGTCAGGCCGGGGCGTCGCTGACGTCACCTTGGGGCCGTGGTATGCACCGGCCATGAGTGACCAATACGCTGGCCTACGCGCACGCATCGAGGCTGCCTTTGCCGACCGCAGCCTTTTGGCAGATGCGGCCCATCGTGAAGCGGTGATCGAGACCATCGGTCTCCTCGACCGCGGTGAGCTGCGGGTAGCCACGCCCCCCGGTGGTGCGGATGACGCAAATGACGACGACGCCGGGGATTGGACCGTGCACGTCTGGGTGAAGCAGGCCGTCCTGCTCTACTTCGGCGTACAGCAAATGGAGACCATCGAGGTCGGTCCTTACGAGTATCACGACAAGATCCCCCTCAAGCGCGGCCTCGCCGAGGCCGGGGTCCGAGTGGTCCCCCCGGGGGTCGCACGCCACGGAGCCCACCTCTGCCGCGGCGTCGTCTTGATGCCCGGCTACGTGAACATCGGCGCCTGGGTCGGTGAGGGCACGATGGTCGACACCTGGGCCACCGTCGGGTCCTGCGCACAGATAGGAGCCCACGTGCATCTTTCCGGAGGCGTGGGCATCGGCGGTGTCCTCGAGCCTCCGGGAGCGACGCCGGTCATCATCGAGGACGGCGCGTTCATCGGTAGCCGGGCCATCGTCGTCGAAGGGGTGCGGGTAGGGCGCGAAGCGGTCCTCGGCGCAAACGTGGTCCTGACCGCGTCGACGAAGATCATCGACGTCACCGGGGACGAGCCGGTGTTCTCGACGGGCTATATCCCGCCGCGCTCGGTGGTCATCCCGGGCACCCGCATCAAGCAGTTCCCCGCGGGTGAGTTCGGCATCCCGGCCGCGCTCATCATCGGCCATCGCAACGAAAACACCGACAAGAAGGTGTCGCTGAACGCCGCGCTCCGAGACCACGGCGTCGCGGTTTAGACCCATGCCCATTGCCGAAGCGCTGCGCGCCACCCTCCTCGAACTCACCGCCATCCCCAGCCCCATCGGCGAGGAAGAGGCGATCTGCAACGTGGTCGAAGCGCGTCTCGTGGCCAGCCTCGGTCGCGAAGCCGTCGCGCGGTTTCAACACAGCCTCGTCGTGCGCCCGTTGGTCAAAGCCGGCGTGCCGCGTATCGGCCTCGTCGGCCACCTCGATACCGTCCGGACCGAGCACGATGGCCCGGCCCGCATCGAAGGCGACAAGCTCTGCGGCGCCGGGGCGGCGGACATGAAGGCGGGCCTCGCGGTGATGATCGAGCTCGTCGAGCGCCTCGATCTCGAGGCCTTGCCGGCCGACCTCACCCTCATCTTCTACGAACGCGAGGAGGGGCCCTTTGCGGAGAACCTCCTCGGCCCGATCCTCGCGGCACCCGAGTTTGCGCACCTTCACGACCTCGACCTCGCCGTCTGTCTCGAGCCGAGCAGCAACGAGCTGCAACTCGGGTGCGTCGGCTCGGTGCACACGACCCTGCGCTTCCATGGCCGCACCGCACATAGCGCCCGGCCCTGGCAGGGAGAAAACGCCATCCTCAAGGCGACCCGGACTCTCTCCTTACTCGCCGCCCGAGAGCCCCATGACGTCGTCCTCGACGGACATCACTTCCGCGAGGTGGTCAGCCCCACCATGGCCACCGGTGGGCGCCAGAAGAACGTCGTGCCGGATGTCTTCGAAGTGAACGTGAACTACCGCTTCGCGCCGGGGCGCACTCCCGAGGATGCGGTCGCTGACATCGAGGGCATGGTCGGCGATGACGCCGAGGTCATCCCGACGGACCTCTCTCCAGCGGGCCGTCCCCACGCCAACCACCCCCTCGTCACGCATCTCGCCGGCTGCGGCGTGCACGGCGTGAAGACCAAGCAGGCGTGGACCGACGTCGCTCGCTTCGACGCAATGGACGTGCCCGGCGTCAATTTTGGCCCGGGCACCCAGACCCAGGCCCACCAGAAGAACGAGTGGACCGAGCTCCCGTTGGTCTACGAGGCCTACGAAATTCTTCTGCGCTTCCTGACGACGCTTCCGGCGACTACGGACTGAGGCGTCCGCCGGCGTAGCGGTAGCGGCGCTGCTCGTCGCGCCAGGGGAGCAAGAGCGCTTCTATGCCGTCTCCGGTCCCGCCTTCGGCGAAGGGCCAGGCTTCCCTCGACCATCCGCGGGCGCGACCCGGTCCGATGGTGAGGCGCCGGCGGTTGCCCCGCCCGATCACGCGGACTTCGTTCTGGATGCTGTTCGTGCCCTGAGTGCGGGCGACCTCGACCGCGAGGATGCGCGCGAACTCGCTGCGGCGGAACTGCTGGACCAGGAGCACCTCGCGGATGACGTCACCGGCGACGCGACGAATGCGGATTAGGACTTCGGCGCGCCCGTCGCCGGTGAGGTCTGCGGCCTGTACCGAGACGACATCGGCGGCGCTGTTCGCGGGGATCTGGAAGTGGAAGAACCCGTTGCCACCTCGGAAGTCGGTACCCAGGACGACGAGGTTGGTGCCGAAGACGAAGAGATGCTCTGCAGTCGGGGTGTCCGCGACGTTCGTGTCGATGCGGACCGACGGTCGTGCGTTCCGGGGAAGGCCGGCCTGGCGCTTGAACGCGACGAGCATCTGGTCCACCGAGGGCGGCACCGGCGCGGCGCGTTCCGTGCGGCCGCTGGGTTGGTCGCGCCGCGCTGTTGCCGGGTCCACGTAGCGCGGGTTCGGTGTCTCCCGAAGGATCGCGAAACGCCGGCCGTCCCAGCGATAGGTGCGCGAACGGTGAGGGCCCCAGGGCAGGAGGATGGGCTCGACTCCCGCTGCTGGTGATTCGCGAAAGTTTTCTGCGTCGAGCCCCTCGGCTCGGCCCGCGCGCACCTCGATCAATGGCGGGCCCCGGCGCTGGGGCCTCACGGAGACTCGGGCCTCGACGAAACCGTCGTGGGTCTGTTTGCGCACTTCGAGGCCGAAGTGCGGCCGGATACCGTCGTTGAACGAAAACGACTGAAAGAGGTCCCGGGAGCCTCGCTGGTCTTGCTGGCGGAGGGTCAGGACCAGCTCCTTCTTGCCGCTCCGGTCGAGGTCCGTGAGCTGCCCGCTGCGCACCTCGGCGGCGGAGGTGATGGGCAGCTGGAAGAAATCGAAGGCCGCCCCGTCTCGGTAGCCTTCGCCCATGATGACGATGAACGTATTCACCACGACGATGCGCTCGGGGCGGGCGTCGCCCTGGACGTCGCCGCGCAGGTCGAAGCGCGGAGTGGCCCCTTCGATGCCTCGGGAATGTAGGAAGGTGCGCAGCATGCCCGCCTCTCCGCCTTCGGCGACGATCGACGGCAGGCGCTCGAGGTGGCGAGGGTCGACGCGCTCCGAGGCCGGGGCATTCGCGACCTCGGGTCGGGCTTCGCTGTCCACGTCGACGAGGCGGACGGCGAGGCGTCCCTCTTGCCAGCGCGCGGCGCCGGGAATCGCGGCGAAGGGGATGAAGGCCTCGACGATGTAGCCGGCGCCGCCGCGCCGCGGGCCTTCGACTACGCGTACCCCGCGTGCCGGCGACGGGCGACTCCCGACGGCGCCCACGGTCGCCGAGCCGGCCTGACGCCCGGGGATGCCGGCGTAGATGGACACCTCGGTGCCGGTGTAGCCGCGGCGTGCCGGCATGGCGAAGGTGAGCACGATGGCGTCTTCGTTGGGGCCGGGGCGCGCCGTGCGCACCATGCGTTGGTCCCGGACCTCGGCGGCGAGATAGAAGCCTCGCCGGTCCGCGCCGAGGGCGTAGCGGAGCGATGCATTCGAGCCGCGACCGAGGGTCGCGAATGTCACCTCGCGCCAGTCCCGGAGGGAGCCGTCGACACGAACCGCCCCGTCGGGCACTTCGGCGACCCGCACGCCGACCTGGGCCGCCGCCGGCGCGGCCCCGGTCGTGAAGACCAGGGCGACGAAGGCGGCTCCAGAGAGCCAGAGGGTGATGCTTGGCCTGCGCATGGGGAGCGCCAGGTTACAACAACCTGCCCGTCGGTTCCGAACGTCCGTGGCCATGGAGCGCGTTCGACGACGCGGCGCCTGGAAAAGTTCAATCCCGGATGGTCGGGAGCTTCGTTTTGACCTTCCGCGGCTTCCCGTGGAGGGCGAGCTGCCCACAGGCAGCGGCGATCGCGTCCCCGCGCTGGGCCCGCACGTAGCACGCGGTCCCCTGGTCCCGGAGCTGGCTCTGAAAACGCTCGATAGCCGAGAGATCCGGCGCCCCGAGGGGGCTCCCGGGGACGGGATTCATCGGGATGAGGTTCACCTTGATGGGCACGCCGCGCAGCAACCGGGTCAGCTCTTTGGCCTCGGCGTCGCTGTCGTTCACTCCCCGGATGAGGGTGTACTCGATGGTGATACGTCGACGCTTGGGCAGCGGATAGCGCTTCAGGGCCGCGACGAGGTCTCGGAGCGGGTGCTTCCTGTTGATGGGCATCAACTCGCTCCGCCGGGCGTCGTCGACCGCGTGTAGGGAGATGGCGAGCTGCACCTGGCCGCCGAAGTCGGTTGCGAGGCGATCGATCTCGGGTACGAGGCCGCTCGTCGAGACGGTGACGCGCCGGGTCGAGAGGTTCAGCCCGTCCTGGTGACAGAGCAGGGCGAGGGAACGCGCCACGGCGCCGTAGTTGTGGAGGGGCTCGCCCATGCCCATGAAGACGACGTTGCGGAGCGCTTCGCCCTCGGTGAGGCGTGCCCGTCCGGCGAGGACCTGGGATACGATCTCGGCGGCGCTCAGGTGGCGCTCGAGGCCGGCGATGCCCGAGGCGCAGAAGACGCAGCCCATGGCGCAGCCGACCTGGGAGCTGATGCACTGGGTGATGCGGTGTCCCGGCACGCGCCCGGGGGTGACTTCGTCCTCTTCGTCGTCGCGGTCTGGGTCCACGTTACGGAGTTGAGGGATGAGCACCGTCTCCACGTCCCGGTCGTCCGGGAGGCGGACCAGCATCTTCCGGGTGCGGTCCTGGGACTCGTGTACGTGGGCGATGGTGAGGGGCAGCGAGAGCCCCTCTTCGACGAGGCGGGCCCGGAGCCGCTTCGGCACGTCGGTCATCTCCGCCGGGTCGGTAACCCCGCGCTGGTGGATCCACTTGAAGACCTGGAGCGCCCGATAGCGCGGCTCGCCCCACTCGGCGAGGATAGCTTCCCACTCTTCGGGGAGCCGCTCGACCGGGTGAGTCGGCGGGGGAAGGTCTGTGGGGATGGTGGCCACGGTGAGATCGGTGTGGCAGGTGGGCTGGGAGCCGGCAAGCCGGCGGGCGGGGGACACGGGAGCGGGGCGGCACTCCTGGCGCCGCTACGGTCGGCCTGTCGGCTCTGCGCGACTGCGCACTCCCGGCGCCGCTACGGTCGGCCTGTCGGCTCTGCGCGACTGCGTCGCGCTGCCGCCTCGGGCCGCCTACGCGGCGCCTTCTTGTTGGCGACTGCGTCGCGCTGCCGCCTCGGGCCGCCTACGTGGCGCCTTCTTGTTAAAACCGAAGCGTGGGGACGGTATAAACTTTCTTACTTTCGCCTCGAAAGTAAGAAAGTTTATACCGTCCCCGCTAACGCTGGCAGCGCAGCGTCATCGCTTTGACCGTCGCCTCGCCGGTCGAATCTCGCGCTCGGTCCGCCACGAGGACCAACGCCGCATTGTCGACGCACAGACCCACGCCGTGCTCGTAGCGGGCGCCGGCTCGGTAGACTTGGCGCTCGCCGGCGATGCTGGTGAGGTTGGCGTCGAGGCGGGCGATGCCGACGAGCATCTCCCGTCTTCCGTAGGTGTGGGCGGCGACGGAGTAGAGCCCGCCGGCGCAGGGAAAGAGGCTCACCCCGCTCGCGGCATCCGAGCGGCCGACGCGGGTCGGCTCGTTGGCTCGGTTCAGGCGTGAGTCGAGGCGGTCGACGAAGAGGCCCACCCGGGAGCCCGCCGGGTTTTCGTCCCGGTAGGCGAGGACCAGTCCTCGGTCGTCGCGGAGTAAGCGCGGTTGGGCGTCGTCGTAGAGCACGCTCGCGAATCGCCGCGGCGCCCCAGCGAGGTCTGAGACGAGAACTTCGCCGATGAGGGTATGGGTCGAGGGGTCGGTGATGGTCTCGGCCCAGGTGAGCAGCAGACGGTCGCCGTCGACGAAGAGCGCCGGGGGCGCGGGGGTCGGCCCATCGCGGGAGACGATTCGTGGTTCGATGGGCTCCCCCCGGGTGACCTCGGCGAGGAAGACGGCGCGCTTCTCGGCATCGAAGTAGGCGACCGCCGCCTGTCCCGCCGGGTACTCCACGACCGTGATGCCGCGGCTCCCGGCGCCGACGTCGCCGAATGCCCGTCGCTCGCGGATCGTGAGGTCCGCCTCGAGGAAGATGACGGACTGGGCGCCGGTCTTGCCCTCGTGGGGAAGCGGCGGGCGGCGGCAGGCGATGACCGCGCCGCCATCTTCGAGGCTAGCGGCGTCGAGACCCGAGGGGCAGGCCGGTCCCAAGCGAAGGGGGGCACCGCTCGCTTCACCGACCGCTGAGAGGCGCTGGACGTAGGTGCCCTCGCTGCTGCTGAAAACCGCGGCGGGGCTCCCCCCGAGGGTGAACGCGCGAATGGCGTCGAAGCGGCCTCGGGCCGTGCCCAGGACGTGCTCGTCGCCGAAGGAGCATTCGACTTCGCGCGCCGTGCCCCCGCTGCAGCCGAAGGCGGCCGAGAGTCCCAAGAGTAGCGAAAGGATGGAGAGCGCAACGCGAATCACGGCGCGTCGATCTCTCCCGTCGTCGCGATGATGCCTCGAGCCTCGAGTTCCCGTCGTATGTCGGCGCGACGCCTCTCGAGCTCGGCCGGGTCCTTGACCGGCGCGAAGCGCGCACCGGGGCCCGTCCGCGGTACCGCGAGGTATTGGGTGGGCAAGAACGCCGTCAGCTCGCCGACGAGGTGCTCGAACTGAATCGCCTTCCGCCCGTCGACTTCCTTTTCGACAGCGAACCACGAGAGATCGAAGTCGCGGTCGATGGCCTTCGCGTCGAGGATGAGCGTATTGGTATTGAACACGCCGACAGCGTCTTGATCGAAGGCCTCGGGGAAACGGAACGCCTCGACGATTTGTACTCGGCCGTCGACGAGGGCCGGGCTGCCGCCGCGGTCCCCTGGGTCCTTGTCCACGCACTCGACGGTGATCGCTGCCCCGGATGCGAGGTGGGCGCCGAGGACCGTCTCGTCGAGGGTGGCGAGGAGGTTGTCGACGTTCGACATGACGAGGAGCTCTCCCCCCGCATCGCGGAAGCGCTCGAGGACCCCCGACTGGCGCAGGGCGAAGGTGAGGTCGCCGTGTCCCGGGGCGTACCGCGACGGCGCTCCCTCGGCGTCTAGGAAGACGTCGCCTTCCGGCGTCAGACGGACCGAGACGAACTGCGGGAAGACGATGCCCTCGTCGCCGTGGGCGGCTCGGTTTGCCGTTCGGATGGCGGCGTCGGTGGCGAAGCTCGACATCGCCATGAAGGGAACCTTTCCCTCTGCCTTTTCCCCGGCGCGCTCGGCGTCTCGGCGCTTGAGCTCGAGGAAGTTCACGCCGTCGATCGCCGGGACGAGCGCTTTGACGACGCCCCCGAAGCGCGTCGCCATCCCGCCGGAAAGAACCAGTACGCCGACCGCGCCTCGGTGGATGGCATCCCGGCCCATCGCCGCGAACTCCCGGCGCGCCTCAGGTGCCAGCTCCTCGAGGCGGACGATCGCCTCCTGGGGCGGCACCTCGACCCGTCCCGAGATGCGGTTGGCGGCGGCGCCGGCGGTACCAGTACGCAGCTTTTGCGCATGATTTCGGGACATTTCGAGATCGAAGCCCCAAGATTGAAGCTTGGAAAGGGTCTCGTCGTCGAAGAGCCGCTCAGTCATACTCGTTGGACCAGACCATGATCCTCGGCGCCCTGTCGAGGCTCGCTCACCCCCCGCCGCTGGAGGCCCCATGCTTCGATCCATCCCGCTCTTCGTCCTCGCCCTCGCCGCGGTATTCGCGAGCGGCTGCTACGCACGGGTTCGGACCGCGGGCCCCCCGGCGACCGTGACCTACTCGAACGCCGCGGTGGCAACGCCGACCGCGACGGTCGTCTACCAGGCGCCGCCGGCCCCGCAGGTCGTCGTCCAGGCGCCGCCTCCGGCGCCGTACTCAGGTGCCGTATGGGTCGAAGGCCACTGGCAGTGGAATGGCGCGAGCCACGTCTGGGTCGTCGGCAACTACATCCAACCCCGCGTGGGCTACGTCTATGTGCAGCCGCGGTGGGAGCGCCGGGGCAACGGCTATATCTATGTGACGGGCAACTGGCGCCAGGGCGCGCCCCGCGGTCGGGTGGTGGTTCAGCAACCG
>QMMC01000230.1 GCA_003647065.1 Deltaproteobacteria bacterium
AGGAGCTTTGGGTGAACCCCCACGGCGTACAGCGGCGCGATGGGCGTCTCTACGTCAGCACCCTCGGTGATGGGCTCTGGGTCTACGGTGACGGCGAGGCTCACCGCATCACCGGCCTACCATCCCTCGATGTGACCGGTGTTGCGCTGGCCGATGGAGACCTCTGGGTCGCCACCCGCGGCGGCCTCGCCCGGGTCGAGGGGTCCGCACACTAGGTCGCGAGCATGCCTCAGAACCCGCCGCCGCCACGCATGCCGCCGCCGCCACCGCCGCCACCGCCACCGCCGCCTCGCATGCTGCCGCCACCGCCCCCTCGGGAACCTCGCCCTCCGCTCGGGCGACATCCCGGGCTGATCTCCGACGAGTGCCGCTCGATGCAGCGGCGTCGCACTTGGCGGTCCCCACCGTCGGGGCAGAGCCTCTCGATCTCTTCGGCGCAGCTGTTCTGCGCCTCTTGCACCGGTTCCGGCTCGAGCAGCGCTATGCATCGCGCGCTCAACTCCTCCCGATGACTCCTCAGGCACCCGAGGACCGCACTCGCTCCGTATGGGTCGACGCCTTCACAGAGCGCATCGAAGTCGTCGGTGCAGCCCGCAAACGAATCGAGCACCCGTGTGGGCTCGGGCTCGGGCTCGGGCTCTGCGGCCGGCTCGTCGGCCGATGAACGCGGCGCAGGCTGCTGCGACGCGCACGCCGCGAGCCCAACCAAGATCATTAGGGGGACGGTCCGCACTCGTCGAATCCTTGCATCACCTGCTGGCGTGGCCAGCGCTGGGGCTTCCATCGTCGATGGTAGCTGGGGTCAACGTCGCGGGCCGGCCAGGTCTCCGCGCCAGACGCTCTCTTCTAAACAGTGTCGCCTGGACCGCGGTCCAGGCGATACTATTTAGAGCGAATACATCATGCCTTCGAGGGCGCTGACGCAGTCCATGAGGCTGAAGTAGAGCTTCTCGCTGTAGTCGCCGGACCCGACCTCCATGGCGTCCTCGCGGGCGAAGAAGCCGCTGTCGAGGTTGCACGAAACCGTCAGCCAGGTTCCGTCCTCGTCCGTGTAGCGGTCGTCGATGGAGGCCGCGAATCCCCCGTAGTCGCCTTCGGCGTAACTCTGAAGGCTCTCCTCGCTGCGTCCGGCGAGCACATCGGAGGACCAGCCCCCGCCATGCTCTTGGACGTGCTGGGTGACGACGCAGGTGCCGTCCCCCGGGCACTCGACGGAGTCGACGTACCAGTTGTAGTCGCCCTCGCACCAGCTGTCGCCGCAGATGTCGTCCAGGGAGTCGCGGACCTCCTCGGCTTCGCGACTCGTGAGGATGCTCTCCGTCGGTGTGTCGAGGCCAGGGTCCCGACCGAACGCCGCGCAAGCCGGGCGCTCTTCGGTCTCCCGGAGGAACGCACGCCAGTCGTTCACGTTGCGGACGAGGTAGTTGATGTGAGCGGGCCCGACCTGATGGGTAGCGGCGACGTCCGCGAGGGAGCGCATGTATCCCGTCACGTTCGTCACGTTCCGCGCGGCATCCGAGCGGAAATACGGGATGGCGTCGAGCTGCTCTTCGGTGGCGGTGTTGGCCATGTCGAGGACGAGGGCGAGCTCGTGAACGTTGAGGGGGGCGACGCCATCGACCTCGCGGGTGGCCGGGGCCATCAGCTCTGTGAGGGTGCCCTCGCCGGCCTTGTAGGCCTCCCAGGTGGCGCTGAAGCGGCGCAAGTTGGTGAGGCCCGCCGGGCCGACGTAGTACAGGTTACCGAGGCGGGTCAGGTCGCAGATGGTGTCCCTGCCTCGCTCGGCGACGATGGCCTGGGCCGCCCGGGCGTCGAGGACCTCGTCGATGGTGCGCACATCCGCGGTGTTGACGAAGTCGAGGGTCAGGGCGGCTTCTTCCTGGGTGAAGGCGACGCCTTCGAGGTCACCCGCGAGGGTCTGTCCTTCGATGGCCAGGCTCGGGCATACGGTGGTCAGGCTCTCGGGGATGCCGTCGGCGGCGTCGAGGGCGCCGCACTGCTGGTGGGCGGCCCGGGCGAAGATGCGCCAGTCGGCCATGCCCCCGCGCAGGTACTCCATGTGCCGGCTGCCGACGCCGAAGACCTCGGCCACTTCGCTCAGGCTCGAGAAGCCGCCCCGGGTGCGCCGCGCACGGACGAGGTTCTGCGCCGCGTCGGAGCGGAAGTAGGGGATGGCGTCGAGCTGCGAGACGCTGGCATAGGTCGCCATCTCGAGGGTGATGAAGGCTTCGCCGGCGGTGAAGCGGGTTCCGTCGTAGGTGCCGCCGTCCCGCATCAGGTCTTCTACGGTCACGTCGCCGGCCTCGGAGATCTCCCAGACGGCGGTGAACTGCCGGGCGCGCTCGAGGTTCGCCGGCCCGACCTGGGCCACCGCCGCGAGCTCCGAGACCGTGCAGAAGGAGCCGGCCGCGTCTCGTGCCGCGAGGATATTCGCTACGGTGTCGGCGTCGAGTCCTGCGCCGACCGCCACGTCGAGCACGTCCTGGCTGCC
This sequence comes from Deltaproteobacteria bacterium, assembly GCA_003647065.1. GTDB lineage: Bacteria > Myxococcota_A > Polyangia > Polyangiales > B10-G4 > B10-G4. The sequence goes on from QMMC01000230.1 coordinate 2,492, forward strand.
CTTGTTGGCGAGCTCGAGGACCAGCTCTGCCTCGCGGCGGGTGAACTCCACCCCGTCGTATTCTCCGCCCCGGGCGACGCATGCCTGGTCGTCGGAGGCATCGTCGGCCTTTCCGCCGAGGCCGTTCGTGCCGGGGGCCGTGCCGGGGTCCGTACCGACGGCCGCGCAGGCGCTGAGGGCCATGAGGCCGAAGGTGCTGAGGAGGCAGAAGAGTCGAAGGTGAGTACGCATGGGGGGCTCCGTTGCCCCGATACCAACGCAAGGTGCGTGCCTTCCCATGAGGTGTCATAAGTCCTGTAATTTCGGGGTGCCTAGTGGACTGGCCGGCGGCTCGAGGGGCCGAGATCGGTGGCTCCTCCAGGCGAGCCGGCAACCCCCCTGGCCGCCTCCGAAGCCCTGGTTTTGCCCAGGAACCGCTCTCCCGGGGAACGCATCCAGGGCCCGGGGCGTAGAACGCAATGTATGGGCGAGTCCGCGTGTAAGTCCGCCTCGCTGCCGCGCGTTTCGCTGGCGATGCCGAAGTTCGTAGGTCTCTCGTCACTACTCGTGGTCCTCGTGGTTCTCGCGGGGTGCCCGACATCCCATGGGGTGCTGCTTCCCGCCGACGAGCCTCCGCCGGTGCCGGAGTCCGCGCCCGAGCTGCCGACGGATGGCTTCTGTGCGCGGTTGATCGAATTCGACCAAAGGGGCATCGCCGATGTCGGCATCGACGCCGTTGGCACCATCGTCTATGACGAGCGAGGCCGCTACATCCGTTACCAGGAAGACTGGGACGGCAGCCTTCACCATGTGATCGAGCGCTTCTTCGACGGCGACCGACTCCTCTCATTCGAAGATGATCGAGACGGCGACGGCAGCGTCGATGTCTCGGACGTCTTCGTCTATGACGAGGACGAACGCACGATGCGCGCTGTTCATACCAACCCGGATGGGCAAACGCGCACGCGCACGGTTTGGGACGAGCATGGTCGGATCGCGAGTCGTGGCATGGACCGCACCGGCGACGGAGAGGACGAGGAGTCGTACCGCTACGAATGGACCGAGGACATGTTGACGGTGACGACCACGCGCGCGGAGGGCCTGTCTTCTGGCTATCGCTACCTCTTCGGCGACGACGGACTCGTCGACGGCACCGAAGTGACGACTGCGGGTGAAACGGTGAGTTTCGAGCGCTTCAGCCGGGAAGGAACGCGCGTCTTCCGGCGCACCAGCGGCCCCGATCTCGACTATCCCCGGTCGGTAGCCGAATACACGTGGGACGGCGACCACGTCGTGGCCGAGAACAGCTACAACACCGAGCCGCCGGGGGCCGAACAAAGTGTCACCGCCGAGTACGACGGTGCGGGCCGGCTGTCCCGAAGGGTCTTTGCGAGCCCGACCCGCGGCATTTGGGCGGCCATCGTCCTCTTCTCCTACGATGGCGACGGGCGTCTCTCGGAGGTCATCATCCGCGATCCCGAGGACCGTGAGATCTGGCGCACCTGGCGGTTCACCACCAACTGCCCTGCCGGCTTTGCCCACGACGTCCCCGTGTCCCCGGTCGGGGGGTACCAGAAGCATTGGCGTACGACCCCGGTCCACATCGTAGACCTCGCGAATGTCCCGTGGATGACGTCGCCCTTCTAGGGTGACACTCGATGGGGTCAGGGTTGAGGCCCGGCCAGGCCGCCGCGCCCGCCCGTGTTGCGACACTGGCCGTCTTCGCAGATAGGCGTGCATGACCAGGGAGCGCAGTTGACGGTCGGGTAGCATTCGGTCGCGCGAAATCGCACGGCGATGGGACCGAGGAGGTCCAGGGTGGCCCGGTTTGCGATCCCGCCGCATCCGCTCCGGGGGCCCATACCGCCGCTGTAGCAACCGCAGTCGGCAGTCTCGGAGCACTCTGTCGAGCCACCGTTGAGGACCTCGGTGACCTCCGCGATCAGCGGCTCGCACGGGTCTTCCTCGGGAGGAGGATCGGACGGCGGAGTCACGGCTTCGGGGGGCGTCGCCGTCGGGTTGGCAGGCGATTCGGCCGGTGGCTCTTCGGCCGGACCGCAGCCCGCAGCCCAGAGGGTCGACGGGACCATCAACGCGACCATGAAAACCATCGCAGGGGTAGGATGCGGCACAGCTTCGCATCGTACACCGGTACATGCCCTCGGCGAGTGGCGTCCCCGCTCCGGTGGGGGTTTCGAGCGAAAACACTGCATCATTTTCGACCCATTCCGGCGTGCACTGCCGCGCGGAATGTGTAGCCTTTCGGCCATGAAGGTCCCGAGTGAGCCCACCCATGTCGTCGGCATATGCGGCGGTGCCGTCGCCGGCTCCGAGTCGGCACGGCTTTTCGCGGAGGAGGGCGCGATCGCCGTCGTCTTCGAGCAGAACGCGCGGCCCTACGGGAAGATCGAAGACGGCCTGCCCCGGTGGCACGACAAGCTCCGGCGGAAGGAGTACGCCAAGATCGACGAGAACCTGAGCACCCCGGGAGTGCTCTACGTGCCCGGCACCCGCCTCGGCGGCGACGTGGACTTCGCGCAGCTCACGGATGACCTCGGGCTGAGCGCCATCATCCTGGCCACCGGGGCGTGGCGCGACCGTTCACTCCCGGTCCCCGAGATCGACCGCTTCATCGACCGAGGCCTCGTCTACCAGAACGCGTTCGTGCACTGGTTCAACCACTACGAGGAGCAGGGCTACGACGGCCCGTCCATCGACGTGCCGGACGGGGCCATCGTCGTCGGCGGGGGCCTCGCGTCCATCGACGTGGTGAAGATCCTCAACATCGAACTCTACCGCCGAGAGCTGTCGAAGCGGGGCATCGAGGTCGACGCCGTCACCCTCGAGCACGCGGGCATCGAGGCGACCCTCGCCAAGCACAGCCTGACCCCGTCGGACCTCGGCGTCCGGGGCGCAACCCTCTACTACCGGCGCGCCATGGCGGACATGCCCGTCGCCACGGCTCCCAACCCAACCCCGGCCCAGCTCGAAAAGCTCAGGACCGCGAGGGTGCGCATCATGGACAAGGTGATGCGCAAATACCTGGTGCGCTTCGAGCCCTGCTGCGCGCCCGTCGCGCCGATGGTCGAAGAGGACCGTCTCGTGGGCCTCGTCTTCCGCAGGACCGAGATCGTAGAAGGCCGGGTCAGGGAGATCGAGGGATCCGACTTCGAGGTCCCGGCCCCGCTCACGGTGAGCTCCATCGGCAGCCTTCCTGTGCCCATCGAAGGCCTCCCGACGCGAGGCGACCTCTACGAGTTCGAGTCTGTAGAGACCGGTGCCCTCCTCGGAGTCGACCGGGTTTTTGGCCTCGGCAACGTGCTCACCGGCAAGGGCAACATTCGGGACAGTCGCATCAACGCCAGCGTCGTCGCCGAAGGCATCATCGAGAACCTCCTCGGCGTGCCCGACGTCGAACAGTCCGTCGATGAGATGTCCGCGGCCTTGCATGAAGAGTTCCGCGCGCGGGCCCGCGGTGTGATGGAGCAGGCCCTCGAAGGGGCAGAGCTTACGCCCGAGAAGGCCGCTCGCGTTCTCGCGTGGGTAGAGGCTCGGTGGGCCGATGTGGGCTACGGCGGCGACTACCGAGCGTGGATCGAAGACCACCGGTCGGACGGGTCGGGGGGGGCATAGCGAGCCGATGGCCGACGATGACGAATACAAGCTTCCCTCTGCGTGGAGGCCGTCTAGGCGGGCCCTGCGAAGCGGGCTCTGGTTTTTCCTTGGCGGTCTTCTCATGTTCTCCTGGGTGCTAGCCCCCATGATGCTCGACTCGTGCTCCCGCACGGGATCAGGAGGGGGGCACGAGGCACCAACTCGCCTGCACCTGCGATAGATTCGCCGTCTCAGCGCGGAGCCTTGGGTGACGAGCCCATTGCCGTCTCCCTCCACGCAGCTGCCACGCCGATGTTGCAGCGAGCTCTCCCGCGTCGCGGAATGTCCGTTGGTATGGGAGTTGCACCGCCTTCCACTCATGTCTCGAATCATGAGCCTCATAGTATTCTCGCTTCTGGTGTCGAGCTTCGCGGCGCCCGCGGCGGCCCAGCCGACCGAGGGAGACACGGCGAGCTACCAGCGTCTGCGCGAGCGTCTGCGCACGCGCTTCCTGGTGGTCGGGGAGGCGCCGGGGCAGAGCATGCCGGCCCACATCCGGAGCGATGACGAGGGGTATATTCGCTGGGCCGACGCCACCATCGACCTCGGTTGGTACATCGGCGTCCTCGCGACGGAGCACTACCTCGCCGAGAGTCTCCCCGGGGCTGACGTGGCGCGGACTCGGGCCGAGCTTGCCAGCGCCCTTGCGGCGATGGAGCGCCTCGACCGATCCGCCGACGCGTTCTTCCCCGCTCCGTGCTCGAACACGCCGGCCCTCAACGGCTTCTTCCTCCGCGACGACATCCCTGCGGGATTTCACGGGTCGTTCTCAGGGCTCTCCCAAACGCGCTCGGACTCCCTCGAACCCGAGCCGAACTTCAACGAGATGAGCCAGGATCAGGCCTACCACGTGCTTCTGGGCCTCGCGTTGGTGAAGGCCCTCGTGCCCGCGGAGGTCGAGGTCGACGGGCGCCGGTTGAACGCCGATGCCGTCGCCCAGGCTACGAGGATCCTTCGTCACATCGCCGCCCGACCCGACTGGGTCATCCGCAACCCCGCCTGCGGGGACCGCCCCGTCGCCCGGGGTGACGCGGCCGGCGCCTACTCCCGCGGCACCGCTGCGATCGCCAACTTCATCACCGACGGCGCCTTCGTGCCCGAAGAGAACATCCTCGGCACGCTCTGGGACCTCGGCCGCGACCCGGACGCCGCGTTCTACCGGAACGTCGACAACCTCCACATGATCATGGCCATCGCCGCCGTCGGAGACGGATGGGGCGACGAGACCCTCGACGTCCTCGTCGACCTTGCGGTTCCCCAAGGGTGGCATGTCTATCCGCTGCTGCATCGGGTCATCCACGGTGAAGCCGGCAGCCCGCGATGGTGCTCCCTCGGCGCCGCGGCGGGTGACGCCGCGGCCGCGATGCTCGGCGAACTCCCCGCGGGCGCTGAGCCCCGGTCGCCGCGCCCGGGCGGACCCGCCGTGCACTCGTTCACGAGCTCGAATCGCTTCATCCGCCCCGCCGCCCGGGCCTACGTCGGCCCCGAGGGCAGCGCCGGGCATCAATTTCACGGTTTGGACTTCATGATGCTGCACAACCTCCTCGCCATCGCCTTCGAGGTGCCGGTATGCGGCGACCCCGTTACGCCGCCAACGGACTCCGGGACTGGGGGCCCGAGCGATGCCGGCGTTGCGGCGGACGCTGCGGCGGACGCTGCGGCGGACGCCGCGGCGGGCGCCGATGGCGCAGCGGCTGGCGGCGGCACGCCGACGGGCGAGATGAGTGGGGGCTGCGCGGTCAGCGCCGGGCGTCCTCTGGCTGCGCCGTGGGCGGGTCTCGTCTTCGTCGTCGGCGCCGCGCTGGCTTTGCGCCGCCGTCGCCGGTAGGGCCAGAGAGGAGCACTGTTCGGCCGCTTGCCATTGCTCTTGCGAAAAGGGGAATGGATACTCAATCCATGAGATACCCGTCCTGCCTTTTCGTCTGCTTGTTGGCCGTGGGCTGTGGCGACTCCGCTGCCGGCTCCGATTCGGCGGTGGATTCACGTGCCGCGACCGACACGGGGGCGGCGACCGACACCGGTGCCGCAACCGACACGGGTCCCCGCGTCGACACAGGCACGCCGGGCCCCGGGAGCTGCAGTGATCCCGCGGCCGACTGGCTCTTCTGCGAGGACTTCGAGGCCGGTGGGGGGGACTTCGACACCTGGTTTGCCGCGTCCGACTTCGTGACCTCGAAGGGGGGCGACGACCGCGGGCGCCTCAACCTCTCGGAGCAGGAGCCTCATGCGGGCCGTTGGTCGATGCACATGCCGGCGTCACCCGACTCCGGTTACCAGGGCGGCAACCTTCGGTGGTTCGCCTGCGAAGGGGACCAGCGCACCAACTGTCCGCTGCGCAGCTACGACCGGCTGCACTTCCGCGCGTTCGTGCGTTTTGCAGACGATCACCGCTACGTGCATCACTTCCTCAACATCGGAGGGTCCCAGCCCGACCGGTTCTGGTCCCTGGGGGCCGCCGGGTGCTTGCCCAATGGAGAGCTCGGCATGAGCACCACGGTCGACCACCACCCGAACAGCCACGAGAGCTTCTTCTACAGCTACTTCCCCGAGATGACCTGCTCGACCGGGTGCTCCCGCTACCTCGACATCGACGCCCAGTGCATGCAGTGCGCGGACAAGGGCCTTCCGACGTGCACCGACCGGCAGCAGTGCTGCTGGGGCAACACGCTCGAGGCGACCCCGGCAGCGACCTTCCCCGTCGGACGGTGGTTCTGTCTCGAGATGATGATGCAAGCGAACACCCCCGGCGATCACGACGGCACCATGGCGTATTGGATCGACGGCGAGCCCGCGCATCAGGTCGACAACATGCTGTGGCGAACGAGCCCGACCCTGGCGCTCAATCGCGTCGGCCTCCAGCACTACATCGAGACATCAGACGCCGATGGACACAGCAACCAGGTGTGGTTCGACGACGTTGTCGTGAGCACCGAGCCCATCGGCTGCGAGCGGTTCTGAGGGGACGCCGCCGCGTTGGCGGCGCCTTCGGGCGACTGCGGCGACCGTGCTAGACTGCGCCGTTGGACTTCCACCCATGAGACGCCGACAACTCGTCCGGAACGTGGGGCTCGCCGCCCTCTTCTCACCGTTCCTCTCTCTGCTGCACGAGACGCCGGCGCGGGCCGTCGGCGGTCCGGCGAAGTATCTCTTCCTCTTCGTCACCAACGGCACCGACAGCCCCGTCTGGACGCCGACCGGGTCGACGGAGGACCGCATCTCGTGGAGTGAGATGAACGCGCCCCTGGCCGCGCTCCAAGAAGACCTGGTCATCGTCGAGAACCTGGACAGCTACGGTGAGGCCACGGAGCATGGCTCGCCGGCCGGGCTCACGGGCTTTGGCCTCGACGGTCGGGGCTTCGATAGCGTCGACCAGTTCGCGAGCGATGGGCTGCGCGCGGCCGGTGCGCTTACCGACTTCCCATTCCTGCACCTCGGCGGCGTGCGCACCGAAGACCCGCGGACCTTTTTTCGCAACGGCCGCGGCATCGCCGCCATCCAGTCGCCGGTGGACGCATTCAACGTGATCTTCGCCGGTGCGATCCCCGACGACGGGACGGCTGCGGACGTCCTGCGCCGGCGCCGGTCGACCCTCGACCTCGTCTCGGGGGAGCTCGCCGCGCTCTCGGCGCGCCTCGGTGCCGAGGAGCGCGAAAAGCTCGAGCTGCACGCCCAGTCGGTCCAGGACCTCGAAGACCGGCTGCGCCGCCGCGTTGGCGACATCGGTACGCCTACGGGCATGTGCGCCCCGCCGGCGCCAGTAGACGCGCTCCAGCCGCTCCTCGACGCGGAGGTCGACCTCGACCTCGCGGTGCATGCCCTCCGGTGCGACCTCACGCGCGTCGTCGCGGTGCGCTTCGGCCACAACCAGACGACGGGCATCGACATCCCGGAGATCGGCGCGCCAGGCGATTGGCACAACGACCTCGTGCACGGGGACGACCCCCGAGACCGCCTCGTCGCCCTCGAGCGCTGGCTCGCTACGCGTTTCGTGCGCGCGGCCGAGGCCCTCAAGGCGACGCCGGCCCCCGATGGCTCCGGCACGCTCTTCGATCAGACGCTCATGGTCTGGGCCCGCGATATGGGCGATGCGGTGCTGCACCGCGGCGATGACATGCGCTTCGTCTTTTCGGGCGGCGCCGGGGGGTATCTGCGGAAGAGCCCAAACGGCCGCTACCTCGACGGCCGGGGCGAGCATCACCAGCGCGCTCTCATGAGCTGCCTCTCGGCGATGGGCCTCACCGACTTCACCGGCTTCGGCGTGCCCACCGTGGGTGGCGACGGCCGCCTACCGCTCTCGGGGCTCGCGATATGAAGAGAGGCGCGCCCATCGCTCTGCTCGTCTGGGTCGCACTGGTGGCCTGGGTCGTCACGACGTCGATGGCGTGTACCGAGAGCCCGCCCGTCGACCCGGTCCCACCAGGCGTCGATGCCGGTCGGGATGCCCGTGCTGACGCCACGTCGACGCCCCGCGAGCCCCCGTCGTGCGAAGAAGTCGTCGGCCGGCCCATAGTGCGGCGCCTCACCTCGACGCAGCTCGACAATATCCTCGCGGATCTCTTTGCCTCGCCCGACGTGCCGCGCGCCGACGTGCTCGTCGACCCGGTGGTGCGCGGATACGACGTCGACGCCAACGCCGCCGTCATCCGCGACCTCGGCGCGGACCGGTGGATGCGCGCCGCCGAGGCCGTGGCTGCATGGGCTATCCCGGACCACTTGGACGCCATCACCCCGTGCACCGACGTCGGCGCCGTTTGCCAGCTCGCCTTCGTCCGCCAGCTGGGAATGCGCCTCTATCGCCGGCCCCTCGACGCAGACAAGGTGAACGTCTACGTCGAGATGCTCATCGACGAGGCGGACTTCGAGTCCGGTGCGCGCACCGTCCTGGCCGCGATGCTGCAATCTCCCGGCTTTTTGTACCGCGTGGAGATAGGTGAGCCGGTCGCGGAAGGAGAGCCATTGGTCGAGCTCGGCCCCTTCGAGGTCGCGAGCGCGCTTTCGTTTTTCCTCACCAACTCAGCCCCCGACGCCGAGCTGCTCGCGGCCGCGGGGGAGGGCCGCCTCGTGACCGACGAGGACCTCGACCGCGAGTTCGACCGTCTCCTGGCCACGCCCCGGGCTCGGAGCGCCCTCGGCCACTTCGCCCGCCAGTGGCTGCTCGTGGACGGCCTCGAGGGCCAGGTGAAGGACCCG
>QMMC01000231.1 GCA_003647065.1 Deltaproteobacteria bacterium
ATTCAGCTCGTGACCCCAGACGAGGACGACGTCCTCAGCGAAACAGTCACCCTCTCGGCCCACGTCGAGAACCGCGATGGAGCGACGGCCATGGCCGACGTCGGGTTCTCAGTGGTCTGGGAGGACGAGCTCCTCACCGGAGAGCCATGATGAACCGACAGACGACTTTCTTTCTTCTCCTCGTTCTGGCCCTCGCCCTCGCGGGCGGCTGCACCGAGAGCACCGAGTCCGCTGACTCGGGCATCACGATCCCCGATGGAAGCGCCGACTCCGCGTTGCCGCCCTTCGTGGGCTCCGGCACTTGCGAAACCCCCCAGCCGATCACGGGTTCCCTCGGCACGGTCCGCATCGACCTCGACACGACCGATGGCGTCGAGGGGGCCCTCGACCTCGGAGCAGACTGCGGCAACCCCGAGGGAATCCCCCGGGCTCCGCAGGAGGTGATCGCCTACACGGTGCCGGGCGATGGCTTGATGGGCGTCACCTTCGACACGGCCCTCGGCGACACGCTGACGAACTTCGACACCGTCGTACAGGTGCGCACGAGCTGCACCGAGATCCCGACGGCCGACGCGGGGCCCTCGTGCTTCGACGACGTTTCGGGGGATGACACCAGGAGCCGCGGCGGGCTGATGGCCATGGGCGGCGACGTCATCTACTTCGTCGTGACGGGCTTCACCGACACTCCCCTCGACTCTGCCATCGACCGCGGACCCATCTCCATCGAGATCACCGCCCGCTCCAACGCGCTCCCGGAGGTGACCGGCGGAGAGGTGCGCATCGTCGGCGAGCGTACGCAGATCGTCGCCACCGGAACCGACGCGGATGAAGACGTCATCGGCGTCCGCGCGACCTTCGTCGACGCGGCCGGGGCCCTCGTCGACCTCAACGGGGACGGCATGGAGAACGATCGGCTCTCCATGGGCTTCGACGTAGCACCAGTGGGCAATCCGTTCACCGGGACCAGCACCCTCTTTGTCATTCGCCTCGCGAGCGGCGGTGTCTATTTGAGTGACCGGCTGCGCATGCTCGGCGCGACCGGCGCGACGCTGATTCTGGTCGATGAAGTCTTCGGCGAGAGCGCTGGCATGAGCGTCCCGGTGCGCTTCCTCGACGAGGTGGGCCTCGGCGCCTCCTGCGGTGCCGACGCGGGGTGCACCCTGGACCTCGAGTGCGTGAGCGGCGTGTGCGAGGCGGGGGCCGAGATCGCGGCCCTCTGCGAGACCTCGACGACGCTGACCCTCACCGCCCCCACGACCGAGACCACGAGCGCGGGCCACGAGGGGCAGCTCCCCGGCGGCCACGGTTTGATCGAGTCGAGCTGCGCCCATACGCCGGGTCAAGAGGCACTCTTCGACGTGACGGTCCCGGCCGGTGATATGGACCTCATCGTCAGCACCGACCTCGTCGGCAGCGGCACCACGGACACCGTCGTCTACGTGCGTACCGCGTGCCCCGATCGCTTGAGTGAGCCCACCGGCGCCTGCAACGACAACTTCGGTGGCTACCAGTCCCGGGTCGAGCTGCGCAATGCCGCTGCGGGCGCCTACACGGTCTTCGTCGTGAAGGCCGGCCATCCGAGCGAGACGCCCATCCCCTACGAGGTCGAGGTCTCCCTACGCCCCGTGCTCGGAACGGGCGCGGCGTGTGACCCGGCTGAGGTCACCAACCGCTGCAGCGCGGGGGCTTGTCCCACGGGCGGTGCCGCCGAGTGCCCGTAGTCCGGGCGGGCTCGGTACCGATCCTGCCTTACTGACAGCATCCCATGGAGCAGGTCGTCGCGAACGTGTCCATGCACTGTCCGGCGGAGGGGTCGTCACAGGGCTCGGCCCACCTGCGATAGCGCGCCGCGAAGCGACGGTTGACGCCATGCTCTTCGCAGACGGCTCCGACCATGACGCAGTCCTCGTTGGTCTCGCACCGCCGGTGGGCGCCGCGCACCTGGCGCCGTGCGAAGCCGCGGCATTGGGCGGTCCCGGTATAGCCGCCCCAGGGCACCGAGGCGCACGCTCTTTGGGGTTGCGGGGGGAGGGCGGGTTGAGCCTCGGCTACCGGCACCGGGGATTCGTCCTGGGCTGGCGCGTCTTCGCCCGATGCGTTGCTCGACTGCGCGACGTCCTCGCCCGGAGGAGTCTCGTCGGGAGGTGCGTCGTGCCCTTCTTCGGGGGAGTCCGCCGGCTCCTCTGCTGCGGGCTGCTCGGGCGGGGCGGGCGCCTCGTTCACCTCGGCGCCGGTGGTGGCCGGGGACTCCGGCGTAGCCTCCGTCGCGGGATCATTCGCAGCCCGCGCCGGAGTCGACGTGGCGGGTTCGCTGCACGCTCCTGCGGACAGCGCGGCGATCAGCGCCATCGTGGAAACGCACACGGCAGCTGGGCGGGCGGGCTTTCTCAACGTCGGACCTCACTCATCTCGGTGTAGTGATTTCCGACTCGGTTCGGCCGGAATCGCCCGATGGCGCCTCATGCTCGATGGGCTTGCATACGGTGCGTCGGTTGACTGTACCCCAGGGGAGGGCTAATTCGCTTAGTAGCGTGCGACCCGTCCAGCCAGGCGTCGAGAGCGTCCAGGCCCGCTCCCAGTGGGCGGGCGCGGTGATGGCGTGCCTGTTGCTCGCGGGATTGGCTGCGGGGCAGGTGCACCGCCTCGAGGTCATCCACGTCGTTTGCGCAGAGCACGGCGAGCTGGTCCACGCGCGGCACGATGGACGAGCGGCCGATGCGGCGCCCGCGCCCACCTCGGTACCCAGCTTTGGCCGTGGCTCGGGCCCCGCAGATGCCCACGAGCACTGCGATCTGGTCTTTGATCGGCGTGACCCCGTCGTGGCCGGCGATAGCGTGGCGTCTCTTGCCGTGCCGGAAACAGCCGGGATCACGGTACTCGCCGTAGGCGCCACCGAAGAGGCTGCAAGTCCGGCGCCCTACCTGATCGCCCCCAAAGCTTCCCCGCCGGTCTAACGCGCGGTTCGAAATCTAGATTCGTTGTCGGCGCAGATGCGCGCGGCCGCATCCGGATGTGTGCCCGCCAGCGCCCACGGCCAATAGAGCTCGCCGTCGCAGGCGTTGGTCACGCCGACCCGAGGTCTCCCCAGACCCGGTCCACGGCACCCCAGTCACTCGCTCGAGCGTTCGTTTTACCTATTTCAACGTCAAACACGGCTCGCCGGCAACGCCTGCCCGCGAAGCAAGAGCCGTGATCGTCCTCGTGGTGTCGTCGTGAACAATTGGATGAGAAACACATTGGCAGCGCTTGCACTAGTGGCGCCCCTCGCGGTCGCCGGGACCACGAGCGCCCAAGAGGACCCTGCCTCGCCAGGCACCGAAGAGGAGGACCGACACGGACACGGCGACGGCGACGGGAACGGGAACGGGAACGGGAACGGGAACGGGAACGGACACGGCGACGGACACGGCGACGGACACGGACACGGCGACGGACACGGCGACGGGAACGACTCCCACGATCACCGCCACATTCTCGAACTCGGCTTCGCCCCCGGCCTGGTCTACCTGCCATCCGACCGCGGCTTCGCCCTCGGCCTACACTTCCACCTCGTCGCGGGCATCCCGTCGACGCCCTTGGGCCTCGGCCTTGGCGTCGAGCGCGTCTTCGACGACCACGGACACACCACCCTCAGCGCGGTGTTCCAGGTGCAGATCATCGGCGGTTGGAGCGCCATCGTCGCCCCCGGCATCACTTTCCGAGACGGCGAGTGGGAGGCGCCGGGCCCGAGTGTGCACTTCGAGACGGTCTACGAGTTCGCCTTTGGCTGGTTCCACGTGGGCCCGAGCCTCGAGGTCGCCATCGACTCCCTCGAGTCTCACATCACCCTCGGCTTACACCTCGGCGTCGGCCTCTAACGGGGCGCCTCGTAGGCGCTCATCGAGTAGCGGCGAGGTATCCGCACCAACCCGGTTCCTGGTTCCAGGCTCTTGGTGGCCCCCCCCCTCCGGCCTATGATGGCTCGATGGACTACCTTCGAATGGTGACCGTTGCGGCGGTCATAGCCTTGTCTTGCGGGTGCGGTTGCACCGAGGGTAAGGGCGCCGACAGCGGGATGGACGGCGCGGCTGACAGCGGCGGCATGGACGGAGCGACCGATGGAGGCGGTACGGATGGTCGCGCCGACGGAGGCTCGGACTCGGCTGTGCGGCCGGATAGCGCGGTCTGCGTGCCCTTCGGCGCCGAGTGCACGGCCGACGCCGAGTGTTGTGTCGGGGCCTGCTTCAACACTGACGGCGTGAGGGTCTGTGGCGATCGGCCGATCTGTGGCCCCGCCGGCGATGCCTGCACCTTCTCGGTGGACTGCTGCACCGGTGGCTGCTTTGGTGGTGCGTGCAGCGATAGCGCTTCGTGTGCGCCGATCGGAACATCGTGTACCGAAATTAGCGACTGTTGCAGCGGGAACTGCGACGGGGGCACCTGCGGTGCCGGCGGCGGGGGATGCCGGACCGGCGCGACGACGTGCACGGATGACTTCGGCTGCTGCTCGGGCACGTGCTCCGGGGATTCCCTTACGTGCGAGGGAGAGGGCCCGGCTTGCGGGGTGACTGGGGAGAGTTGCAGCACCGACGGCGAGTGCTGCTCCCGGGACTGCGACGGCGGTGCTTGCGCGCGCCTCGACTACTGCCGGCCGACCGGCGAGCCGTGCACGCGGAGCGACGAGTGCTGTGGCCTCCTCTGTTCCGACAGATATTGTGGGGTCCCTCTCTACTGCCGGCCGAGCTTCGAGACCTGCGAGAACGATGGTGAGTGCTGCACCTTCCGCTGCGACAGCTCTGGCGACGCTCCTCCCCGGTGCCTCACGATCGGCGGCTGCCGGACGAGCGGCTACCACCAGACGACGATGGGCGGAGACGTCTCGAACGAATTCGGCGAGCTCTGCACACGCAACGAAGAGTGCTGTTCTCGCCGCTGCGAGCCGGACCCCGAGGGTGTCGTCCGGTGCCGCAAACGCATGGGCCATCCGGGGCAGGACCAGCCGGAGCCGATCTGTCTGCCTGCCGGGGAGCTCTGCGAAAACGACGCCCACTGTTGCAACGGGAGCTGCGCCCAGCTCCGGGACGACCCCGCAACGGGGCCCCAGTTCCCGAAGCGCTGCACAGATCTCGACTGTGACCCCCGGACGGGCCCGCCCTGCTGCGTCGATGACGGGGAGGTTTGCGCCGACTCGGCCGAGTGCTGCGGCGGGATCTGCGTCCTCCACGGTGACGGGGCATTCCGCTGCGGACCCCCGCCGCCCCCGCCGACCTCCCCCGTGGACGGCGGCGTGGACTCGGGCCCGGTGCCAGACGCCGGCACACCGGGAGATGCCGGCTACTGCATTGTCCGGGGTAGCGGCTGCACGATGAGCTCTGATTGCTGTACGGGCTTGCTCTGCATCCCCGTGGGCGCAGCCCTAGTGTGTGACAACGGGCCGATCTAGACAGCGTCGCCTGGGCCGCGATCCCCCGGTGCACTCTGTTCCGGAGCAGGTGTCGGGCCCGCCGTTGGCCTATGAAGGGCTGCCCCCGCTACTCGGCGGGCAGCCTGCTGTAGGTCGCGTTCCGCACGCGCGAGAGGGTCACCAGGGTCTGGCGCGTCTCGTCGCCTTCGTGCAGTTCGACGGCGAAGAGGCCGCGGAGCATCGCCTCTTCCGAATAGACCGGGCGCGCGGCGTCGACCGGCAACCGAATCCTCACGAGGGCTTCGATCCTTCCGGCTTCGAACTCCGCCATCTGCCACTCCTGTGCGACGACGGCTTGCTCCGCTGCGAATGCCGCCTCGAGGACGATGCATTCCGTGTCGCCGCAGGGGCTCACCTCGACAAAGCGAGTCTCTCCCTCGAGATTGGTCTCGGTCACCGTGTAGCCGTCATCGCCGAGGTCTTCGACCACGTCGTTTTCGTGCAGGGCCCAGGTCTCGCCCGGCGCTCGCGGGGTGTCGGTCCCGAAGAGCTCGTCGCCAAGCGCGCTACCTGGACGCTCGAGAGGAAATGCGAGATGGAGGCGTTCCATCGCGGCCGCGTCGGGCGCCGCGCCGTTGACCTCTACGTACAGTGCATCGTCTTGCCACCCGATGACCAACTCCGTGCCGGGCGCCAAGATCTCATTGCCCGTTGCGGGGTCGGTGAATGTTTCGACCGTCATTTCGGCCTGCGCCGCCCGGCCCGCGTCGTCGACCTCTCGGATCAGAACCGCCGCTGCGAAGGCGACTTGGATGTCCTTGGTGAACCCGTCGATGACCTGCTCATCGGGGTTGTCCACCGCCTCGGCGGTTTGCACGAGTTGCCGGGCCTCGACCTCGACGTGAAAGCGCTGCCCGGCTGCCAAAGGCCGATGGATTTGGATGACATGCAGCGCTTCCGTTCCGTCGCCCTCGGCGGTGTCTGCGGAGTCTGCCTGCGGCGTCGCGCCGCCGCAGGCGACGACCGTGGTGAGGAGGGCAGCGGAGAGAATCGTGCGCAGTGTCATGGGCGGGAGCCTTGGGGCTTTTGTTCCCAACGGCAAGGACGATGCGGCTGTGCGACTTACCGCCAGCTTGCGAGCGTCTATAAATGGGAAATGCCCAGCAATATCCGCGTCTCCGGATTACCGCATGTAGCTACGGAGTTGTCCTCAGTGGGAGAGGAAAACCCAGCCGAGGAGCGTCGTGAGCATCGCCATGCGCGTCCAGAAGAACTGGGCTGGGCGTCGCTTCTTGAAGAGGTGCCAGGCCCAAGCGAAGGCGGTCATCGCGGCAAAGAGGACGACCACGGCCAGGGTGGCCTGGGGGATGGCGAGGTGCTCGCCGACGCTGTGGTTGATGCCGTCGTTGAGGGGTGTGCCGTAGAGCACGAGGAGGTGGGCGACGTAGATCACCAGGGTCTCCATGCCCATGACCTGGATGGTCTTGCGCACCGGGCCCGGGGCACCGCGGCGGCCGAGGGCCTCGGCGACGAGGGTGAAGACCGCGACGACGATGAGCAGGACACCCACCCGCCACATGAAGAAGATGGGGTTGGTCTTCCAAAAGTTGTGCTCACCGAAGATGGAGATGTCGGCGAGGCCCGCGAGGAGGGCGACCGACATCAGGGCGGCCCCGGCGGCCGTCAAGCGGCCCATGAGCCGGCGTGCGTTGCCGGTGTCGAAGGCGTGCTGAACGAAAAACGCCGTCACGATGCCCGCGCCCATGAAGCCGGCCCAGGGGAAGAGGGGGAAGGGCGAGCCGGTGGTCGAGTTGAGGTAGCCGGCGAAGGCCGGGTGCAGCCAGGCGTCGACGGGCAGGCGATGTACCCACGGCGCGAGAGCCACGATCCCGAGGGCGATGGCGCCGACGAGGGTGACGTAGAGACCGCGGCGCTTGACGGCGACGATGAGCAACTCGGCGCCGATGAGGGTCGCACCGATGACCTGGAGGGCGTCGACCTTGAGGAAATTTCGTAGCGCGTCTGCGGAGGCCCCGTCGAGGGAGGCCATCGAGAACGAGGGCAGGTGCAAGAGGTAGCCCACGCCGATGATCATCAGGTAGCGCTCGATGCGCTTCAGGACCGGTCGGCCCCAATAGGCGTGGTCATCCCAGCGCCGGAAGGTGGTCACGCCGAAGGCGAGGCCCGACGCAAACATGAACATCGGCGCCGTGTAGCCGTGCACATAGTTGTGCCAGCGATACCAGCGCTCGGGACGGATCGCCTGGTCGACGACTACGTACCAGGTGTGGCCCTGGACCATCAGCATCACGGCGGCGAAGCGGAAGAGGTCGAGGGCGTCCCACCGGGGCGCTTTCGTCACGGCAATTGCCGTGTCCCTCGCCGGGGCCCTGGCGGCCGCGCCGAGGGCAGATGTGGTCGTCCGGGCCATCTCTCGAAGCGATGCTGGCCCGAATTGGCCGTCCCGTCGAGTGGTCGGCCTTTCGCCCTGGGCCTGTTTAGCGGTGGTCGCGGATTAATCCAGCGAGACCCTGGGGGTCTGGGAGGCCGGCGACCTGGATCTCGACGTTGCTCTGGCCCGCGCTGGATAGCTCCAATTTGCCGACGCCAACCATGCGATCGAGCAGACCCTGGTGAACCTGCACGTTCCGGAGGTCGGCGTGGCGCACTTCGTTCGTCTGCCGGCTGAAGATTCCCGTCTCGAGGGTGGTGCGCTCAGTGGTGATGACCAGGCGCGTCGCTCGGCACCGCATCCATTCGACGAAATAGAGCACCAAGCCCACGACGACGAGGCAGAGAAGCCCGACGACGAGGTGGATGAGGGGGTTGCGTCCATAGAGGCTCGGCGACACTTGCCGCAGCATTTCTTCGCCGCCCCCGGCGCCGCTTCGGGCCTGCTCTTCTTGGACGGGAAAGCCGCAGTGCGGGCACGCGATAGCCCTGCTGGAGACGCGTCCTTCGCATTCGGGGCAGGCGATGATGGCCACGGCGAGACTCTACACAGGCGCCCTATTTTTGTCCTACCTCCGCGCACCTATTTGCACGTTTCTTTTGTAGAAATTTGGCCACCTCGAATGGGGGTGTGTATGGCTCGAATAGGACGACGAAGAGCCTTGGGAGAGCGACGAGACATGGCCGAAAACGAGATCATTGCGGGACTGGACCTCGGCACCACCAAGGTGTGTGCCATCGTGGCGGAACAGACCGATGATGGCCTCGACATCATCGGCATCGGCTCGGTGCCGGCCAAGGGCCTCAAGAAGGGCGTCGTGGTCAACATCGAGTCCACCGTCCAGGCCATCAAGGCTGCCATCGAGCAGGCGGAGACCATGGCCGGGGTCGAGATCGGCTCGGTCTACGCGGGCATCGCCGGCAGCCACGTCCGCGGCATGAACAAAGAAGGCGTCGCCGCCATCTCCAGCCGCGAGGTCACCCAGGACGACGTCGACCGGGTCCTCGACCAGGCGAAGGCCATCCCCCTCCCCGGGGACCGGCAGGTCATCCACGTGCTCCCCCAGGAGTTCATCGTCGACGAGCAGGACGGCATCCGCGAGCCCGTCGGCATGAGCGGCGTGCGCCTCGAGGCCCGGGTCCACCTGGTGACTGCCGCGACTCCCTCCATCCAGAACATCATCAAGTGCGCCGAGCGCTGCGACCTCCACGTCGCCGAGGTGGTGCTCCAGCCCCTCGCGAGCGCCAAGGCGGTCCTCTCCGAAGACGAGAAGGAAATCGGCGTGGCCCTCGTCGACGTCGGCGGCGGCACGACGGACATCATCGTCTACGTCGACGGCGCGGTCGTGCATACCAGCGTCATCCCCATCGGCGGCATCAACTTCACCAACGACATCGCGACGGGCCTCCGGACTCCGATGGCCGAGGCCGAGCGCATCAAGATGAAGTACGGCTGCGCGTCGACGAACATGGTCGACGAAGAGGAGACCATCGAGGTCCCCTCGGTCGGCGGCCGGCCTCCCCGCACGCTGCCCCGGCAGGTGCTCTGCGACATCATCGAGCCTCGCGCCGAGGAGATCTTCTCGGCCGTCCGCCACGTCATCGCGGAGACCGGCTACGGCGACATGCTCGCGGCAGGGGTGGTCATCACCGGTGGCACGACGCTGCTCGATGGCATGCCCGAGTTGGCCGAGCACGTCCTCGGCCTCCCGGTTCGCCGGGGAGCCCCGGTCGGCATCGGCGGATTGATCGACGTGGTCCGGAGCCCGGCGTTTTCGACGGGGGTGGGGCTGGTGAAGTACGGCGCGGAGCGGCTGCGGAACGCTGTTCACGCTGAAGACGAGGAGCTGATCGAAGTGCCCACCGGAGACGGCTGGGGCGCCAAGATCGGTGGCTGGTTCCGCGAAGTTTTCTGAGTTCACGTTACAAACTTGTGGTCCCGCCCGAGTGGGCGAACTCAGCGGGGCCAACGTCAAAAGCACGCGGAGGCGCAGAGCGTCTCCATCCGGAGGGAAGAAGAAACATGGCCATCTCGATCGAGTTCGCGGACGACGCCGAGCTTAATGCGCGCATCAAAGTCATCGGTGTTGGCGGCGGCGGCGGCAACGCCCTGAACACGATGATCGCGAGCGGCCTCGAAGGCGTCGAGTTCATCGCCGCGAATACCGACTCGCAGGCGCTCGATACCAGTCTCGCGCCGACGAAGATTCAACTCGGCCCCCAGCTGACCAAGGGTCTGGGCGCCGGCGGTAATCCCGAGTGTGGTCGCAAGTCGGCTCTCGAGGATGTGCAGCGCATCGGCGACGTGATCCAGGGCGCGGACATGGTCTTCGTTACGGCGGGCATGGGCGGCGGCACCGGCACCGGTGCGGCACCAATCATCGCTCAGATCGCCCGTGACCACGGCGCGCTCACGGTGGGCGTCGTGACCCGACCCTTCCTCTTCGAGGGGCGCAAGCGCAACAAGAACGCGTCGGCCGGCATCGACGACCTCATCGCGTCGGTCGATACGATCATCACCATTCCGAACCAGAAGCTCTGCAACCTCGAAGAAGAGGACCTGAGCTTGCTCGAGGCCTTCCAGCGGGCCGACGACGTCCTGGTCCAGGCCGTCCGCGGCATCAGCGACTTGATCGTCAACCACGGCATGATCAACGTCGACTTCGCCGACGTGAAGACCATCATGAGCACCAGCGGTCGCGCGCTCATGGGCACCGGGTGGGCCAAGGGTGAAAACCGGGCCATCGAAGCTGCCCAGATGGCCATCAACTCGCCGCTCCTCGACGACGTCTCTGTCGACGGCGCTGGCGGCGTGCTCATCAACTTCACCGCGGGCCCGGATGTGCGGCTGCGCGAAATCAACGAAGCGGCGACCATGATCGAGGAGTCGGCCTCCGAGGACGTCAACCTCATCTTCGGTGTCGTCACCGACCCGGAGATGACCGAGATGGTGAAGGTCACCGTCATCGCCACGGGCTTCGAAGAGATCACCCCGGAGCCGGTTCAGGCCGCCCCCCGGGCTACCCAGAGCCGCACCACCATCCCGATGGGTCGTCAGAGCTACAGCGTCTCCCCCCGCGAGGTCATCGCCCGCGGGCAGACCCGAAGGACCTCGGAGGTCCCGACGCCTCGGCAGTCGGTGATGGCTGAAGCCCGCCAAAGCCGCGCCTTCGGCGCCACCGCCCTCCACGACGAAGCCGTCCTGGACATCCCCGCATACCTTCGCCGCAACGCGGCCTCGCAAGAGTGATCGCTTAGCAGCCGAACGAGAAACAAAGCAGTACAAAGAGAAAGAGCCGATCCCGAAAGGGGTCGGCTCTTCACTTTGTGGGGGTGTGGCTGGGGGCGAGGGCGAGGCGGTGTCTGTGTTCGTTGCCGTGTCCGTGTCCGTGGCCGTGTCCGTGTCCGTGTCCGTTGCCGTGTCCGTGTCCGTGTCCGTGTCCGTGTCCGTGTCCGTG
>QMMC01000232.1 GCA_003647065.1 Deltaproteobacteria bacterium
ACCGCGGTTTCCCCGCAAGGAAGGAAGCCGAAGGAAATGCACCGCATTTTCGAGGTTTCCTGACGCCGCGGGGGAGCCGTGGGACGAGCGAGAAACCTTCCGTGACCGTGGATCGCGCACTAGGGGGGCGCCCCGGCGTCGGCGTCGGCCCCGGACGGTGCCGGGGCTGGTGCCGGTGGACCTTCCTTGAGCGCCAGGCCCAGAACCGCCAAGAGCCCGACCACGAGGATGAATCCGATCGCGGCGACAGCGATGGTCTTCCGGCGACCCCGCCGGGCCATCTCTTCCTCGACGTCGTCGAGGTCGGCGTTGAGGGCGTGCAGCTCGGTCACCGAAAGATTGGGCCCGGTCGTATCGACCTGGTTCTTCAGCTTCTTACGATCGAGCTTTGGCCCTCTGGCGTACTGCTCGGCGAAGAGCTGCTGGACGTAGCGCGCCACGTCCGTGTCGCGCAGCACGTTCTGGCTCTCCGTGAGCCAACGGCGGAGGGCCGCTTCCATCGCATCGGCGGTCGGGAAGCGCTGGAGGCGGTCCTTGGCGAGGGCGGTCTGACACACGCTGTCGAGGTGCTTGGGCAGCTCCGGCCGCACCTCCCGGGCAGAGGGCGGCGGCCCTTCGAGGACGATCGCCGCCACGGTCTCGAACTCGTTGTCCCGAGCGTAGAGCGCTTGGCCGGTGAGGGCCTCGTAGAGGCAGACGCCGAGAGAGAAGAGGTCGCTGCGTCCGTCGAGGGTCTCTCCCTGGTATTGCTCGGGGGACATGTAGGCGAACTTGCCCTTGAGGGCGCCGGTCTGGGTCTTCTCCTTTTGCGTCGCCGCCTTGGCGATACCGAAGTCGAGGAGCCGGGTCACCCCGTCGTAGCTGACCATGATGTTCTCGGGCGTGACGTCCCGGTGCACGATGCCGAGGGGCCGGCCGTCGGACCCGGTCGCCGTGTGGGCATGGTGGAGGGCCGCTGCGACGTCGGCGATGATCCTCACGACGACCGGCAGGGGGAGCCCTCCTCGGGCCTGGGCCTTCTTGGCGAGCTCCGCGAGGGAGACCCCTTCGACCCACTCCATGGCGAGGTAGACGTCACCTGCTTCTTCGCCAAACTCGAAGATCGGGCAGATGTTCGGATGCCGCAGGCGCATGCAGAGCTTGGCCTCTTGGACGAACATCGCCACCAGCGTGGGGTCGTCGGCGACGTGGGGCAGGACGCGCTTGACCACCAGCTCCCGGCTCGCCGACCGCGGTCCGCTCTCCCGGGCGAGAAAGATCTCGGCCATTCCCCCCGTGGCGAGCCGCCCGAGGATGTCGTACCGACCGATGCGGCCGACGGGATCGAGGTCATGAACTGCGGAAGGCGTCACCGACAGGTCGCATCCTAGCAGGAAGGGGCCACCGGGGGTCCAGTGAGTCGCCAGAGGGGCGAAACCGGCCCGAGCAGCCTTCTTCCGTTATGCTGCGCCCATGCGCCTCGCTCTCGTCTCGATCGCCCTCCTGCTGACCTCCGCCTGCGATGGCGATGGCGACCCCGGACCCACGGACAGCGGGGTCCCGACCGACGCCCCCCCGGGCACCGACACCGGCACGGGAGTGGTCGCCGGGGATGTGCCCTGTGAAGTGGCTGACATCCTCGCCGACCGGTGCAACGGCTGCCACGCGGACACTCCGCGCTATGGCGCGCCGATGCCGCTGACCAGCCACGCCGCTCTGCACGCGGCAACGGTCAGCGACCTGTCGACCTCGGTCTACGAGATGATGGGCCGGCGCATCCACGACACGTCGCAGCCGATGCCTCCGACCACGAGCACGCCCCTGTCCCCCGATGAGGTGGCCGCCCTCGACGCCTACGTCGCGGCGATGGGTCCCGCGAGGCCCGCCGGCGACTCCTGCGAGGCGGCGCCGGACGCCGGCGTGATGCCGCCACCCCAAGTGGGGCCGGAGCACCTGCCCTGCACCCCAACCCACACTTTCCTCGCCCACGGTCCATCGACCGACGCGCCCTTCGAGGTGCCAGCAACCGCGAGCAACCTCTACCAGTGCTTCACCTTCCGCTCCCCCTTCGCCGCGGGCGCCCAGGCGACGGCTTTTGCCCCGGTGATCGATGACGAGCGCGTGGTGCACCATTGGATCCTCTACCGCACCGAGACGCCCCAGACCGACGGCGCGGTGGGCCCTTGCAACATGCCCAACGACGCGGCCTTCGTCATGGGCTGGGCCCCCGGGGGGACGAACACCGTGATGCCCGCCGACGTCGGCCTCGAGCTCGGCGGCCCCGACGACTACTACCTCTTGCAGATCCACTACTGGAACGTCGCCGGTCTCACCGATTCGACCGACGCATCCGGCGTAGCGATCTGCGCGGCCGACACTCCCCGCGAAAACGAAGCCGGGGTGCTCTGGCTGGGCTCCCCGCGCATCGACATCCCGGCCCGAGCGACGGACCACGTCGTCGAAAACGTCTGCCCGCCGCTGCTCACCAACCAGCTCCTCGGTCCCCTGACCGTCATGTCGAGCTTCCCCCACATGCATCAACTCGGGACGAAGTTCATCACCGAGATTCATCCGAGCGGAGATGCGAGCCGGGCCGAAACCCTGGTCGAGATCGAGCGGTGGGACTTCAACAACCAGACGAGTTACCCCCACGTGGGACGCACCCTGAACCCGGGTGATGCCATCGCCACCCGGTGCACCTACGACAACCCGTCGGATACGACGGTCAGCTTCGGCGAGCGCACCGAGGACGAGATGTGCTTCAACTTCCTGACGGTCTATCCGCTGAGCAACTTCCCCAGCGCCGAGCGCCGTGCCTGCCTCATCTTCTGAGGTGGCCTCTCAGGGGGTGTCGTAGGGGATGACCTCTACCGAGCGCACCCCGGGAAGGGCCTCGAGGCCTGGGACCACGTCGTCCGCCGTGGCGGTCAGGGCGATGATCAGGTCGTCCGGAGACAGGACCTCGGCGAGGGCCGTCTTCGCCGGGCCGAGCTTGACCCCACGGATCTGCTCCTCGTAGCGCTCCCAGTAGTCGTAGGGCAGCCCGAAGAGCTCGACGTCGAGGCGCGGCTCGAGGCGCTTGGTCGCCGTGTCGACCTCGAAGCAGTGGCTGTTCAGGAGGTACTTCTTGGCGAAGGAGATTTGCTTCTGGCGAAGCTCGCCGCCGACCCAGCGCTCGAGGAGGTCGAGTTCGAGGGCGATGCAATCGACAGCGTCCGACACCCCGGGATGACTCCACATGGTGAAGGTCTCGCGCTGCCGGTCGGCCCCGAAGCGGCTGTGCACGCCGTAGCTCCAGCCACGCTTTTCACGGACCTCCTGCATGAGGGTCGAGGTGAAGGTGCCGCCGAAGGCGGTGTTGGCCACCTGAAGGGGGAAGTAACGAGGATCGCCCACGGCGATGCCGAGGGTGCCGATGCAGACCTGCGTTTGGGTGCGCGCGGGCTTGTCGACGACCACCACGTGGCGACCCGCGCGCTTCTTCGGCCGGGGGAGCCGCTCCGTCGGCGCCTTCCGCCGCGACAGGCCCGAGAGGTACTTGGTGACGAGGCGCTCAGCGTCCGCTCGGTCGATGTCCCCGGAGAAACCGACGAGGATGTTCGAGGCGACCATGTGCTTTCGGTGGTGGGCCCGGAGATCTTCGACGGTCAGTCGGCTGATCGCATCCGCCGTGCCGGCGAGGGGCCGGCCGTAGGGATGACCGGCGTAGATCGTCCGCCGGAACCAACGCCCCGCGAGGGCGCGGTCGTGATCCCGAACGCGCAGGAGCTCAGCGCGGGTCGCGCGCTTGATCTGGGCGAGATCTTTCGCCCGGAAGGCGGGCTCTCGGAGCAGCTCGGCGACGAGGGCGAAAAACGGCTCGATGTTCCGTTTGATCACGGCGCCGTGGACCCGGACGAAGCTGGTCGAGATCTCGAAGCCGAGGGCTCCCCCGAGGGATGCGATTCGCTCCTCGATGGCGGCGCTGCTCACGCCGCGCGTGCCCTTGCGCAGGGTGCGGAAAACCGCCCGGGTGAGCCCCTCTTTGCCGGCAGGGTCGTGGGTCCCGCCGGTGCGCAGGAGAATCTCGAAGTCGACCAGGGCCAGGGCGTGGCTCTCTTCGACGGTGACCGGCAAGCCCGCTGCCTGGAAGAAGCCACCGGAGGCCTGACGACGCCGCGTGCTACGCCTCATGATGCGGCGACCTGAGTATCTTGGGGCAGCACGAAGAGCACGGTGCGCTGCGACGCCTTGAAGAGCTTTCGAGCGAACGCCTGCACTTCCTCCCGGGTGACCGAACGAAACGCCTCGAGGCGGTCGAAGACGATGCTCACGTCATCGACCACGGTGGCGACGAATCCGAGTTGCTCGGCCTTGCCGCTCGCCGTCTCCATCGTCGAAAGGAAGCCCAGCTCGAGTCGGTTGTGGGCCTTTTCGAGTTCGACGGGGGTGATGCCGTGGGCCTTCACCTCCGCGATCTCGCGGTCGACGATGGCGAGTAAGCCCTTCGCGGTCTGCCCTGGCCGGGCATCGGCCCAGAACTCGAAGAGCCCGGGATGGGCAAAGGGCGCCGGCGACGCGTGCATGGTGGTCGCCACCTCGCCCTCGCTCACCAGCGCTCGGAAGAAGCGCGACGAACGGCCTCCGGTGAGCACCTCGTTGAGCACCGTGAGCACGACGTATTCGCGGTCGCCCCAGGCCGGGCCGCGCCAACCGATCGAGAGTTTCTCCGTGTCCGTCGGCTGCCTGAGGGTCACGCGGCGCTCGCGGCGCTGCGGCGGCTCGACGACCCGACGCTCTTTCGGGATGCGTGCCGCCGACATCTTCCCATAGTGCTCGCGAATGAGGCCCAGGGTGTCGTGCTCGTCGAGGTCACCGGCGACGACGACGGTGGCGTTGTTGGGCGCGTAGTAGGTCCCGTAGAAGGCTCGGCAGTCCTTGACCGTGTAGCCTTCGATGTCCTCCATCCATCCGATCGTCGGCCAATGGTAGGGGTGCTTGGCGAAGGCGCGAGAGTAGAGCACCTCGTTCGCTTTGCCCTCGATGTCGTCTTCGACGCGGTAGCGCCGCTCACTCACGACGACCTCCTTTTCGGAGGCAACGGCGGGGGCCCGGAGAACCAGGTTCTGCATGCGGTCCGCCTCGAGGTGCACCGCGAGCTCGAGCTCCCGGGCGGGCACGTTGTCGTAGTAATAGGTCCAGTCGGTCCAGGTCGCGGCGTTGGTCTCTCCCCCGGCCGCCTCGAACAAGCGGTCGAAGTCCCCAGCCTGGTGGTTCTTGGTCTCCTTGAACATCAAGTGCTCGAAGAAGTGCGCGAGGCCGGTCTTGCCCTTCTTCTCGTGGCGGGAGCCGACCCGATACCAGCTCTGGTAGCTCACGACGGGTGCTGCGGGGTCGACGAGGAGGTGCACGTCGAGGCCGTTGCCTAGGCGATAGCTGCGCACGCGCAGGTCCCCGCCGAAGGGCACGTCACCGCGGGCCGTGAATCGGGCGCGACGGCTTCTCGTTTGGCGGTTCAACCGCTGGGTGATGGCGTCAGCGCGGGTACTCACGAGCGGGCAAGCCTGGTTTCGAGCGGTGATCGCGTCAAGGGGTTATCCCGGACGCCGAGCACATCGATCGCGCTACGCTCTCGCCCATGTGTCGTTGGCTCGCGTACGCAGGAGCGCCCATCTTCCTCGATGAGCTGATCTTCAAGGCAAAACACTCCCTCGTCGACCAGAGCAAGGACTCGAAGCTCGGGGAGCTGCCGATGAACGGCGACGGCTTCGGTGTCGGCTGGTACGGGGGGCGGGATCGACCCGGCGTGTTCCACGACACCCAGCCGGCGTGGAACGATCGGAACCTGCACGAGATCGCGTCCCAGATCGAGGCGCCGGTCTTCCTCGCCCACATTCGAGCGACGACGGGCACCGCGGTGCAGCAGACGAACTGCCATCCGTTCCGCCACGGAAATTGGCTCTTCATGCACAACGGGGTGATCCGGGACTTCGACGTGATCCGGCGTGAGCTGGTCCTCGCCGTCGACCCCGACCTCTTCACCTGCATCGAAGGCACGACCGACACCGAGGTGCTCTTCTACCTCGCCCTCACCTTCGGTCTCACCGAAGACCCGCATGGCGCCGTCGCGAAGATGGCGGGCTTGGTCGAAGCGGTGGGCCGCGAGGCGGGCATCAAAGACCCGTTGATGATGACCCTCGGCATCAGCGACGGTGAACGCCTCTACGCCGTGCGCTACTCGTCCGAGGCCGACTCGCGCACGCTCTTCTACAGCAAAGACATGTTGGCGCTGAAGCAGCTCCACCCGAGCATCGACCGCTTCAGCGACGACGCCCGAGTGATCGTCTCGGAGCCGCTCTCGGGGGTGGACGACTGGGTCCCGATTGACGAAGGCACGTGGATTGTCGTCGACGGAGGCCACGTCGAAACGCGCGCCTTCGCCCCGGCGGCTCCCTGAGCATACCCGCACCCGAATCGGCACCGGGATACGGTTGTTCGTCGAAACCGGTCAGCTGGGGCTTCATTACGCCCTTTTCACTCACACCGGGGCCTTTACGCCTGGCCGCCTGTGAGTATGTATGGTCGCCATGAGCGACACCGTCACCCTCACGATCGATGGTAAATCCGTCGAATTGCCTCTGATCACCGGCTCCGAAGGGGAGCGCGCGATCGACATCGGGAAGCTGCGCGCGACGACCGGGCTGGTCACGATCGACGCCGGCTTCAAGAACACAGCCTCCACTCTGAGCGGGATCACGTTCTTGGACGGCGAGAAGGGCATCCTGCGATACCGCGGGTATCCGATCGAGCAACTCGCAGAAAAGTCGACGTTCGTAGAGGCGTCGTACCTCGTCCTTTATGGAGAGCTCCCGACGAAAGAGCAGCTCGCCAACTTCCGCGAGCGGCTGACGATGCACAGCCTCCTCCACGAGGACATGAAGCACTTCTTCGACGGGTTCCCGGCGAAGGGTCACCCGATGGGAATCCTGGCGGCCATGATCGGGTCGCTCTCCGCGTACTACCCGGACTCCCTCGACCCGGACTCGGACACCGACCTGCACATCGCGCGGCTGATGTCGAAGGTCAGCACCATCGCAGCGTTCGGCTACAAGCGCAGCATCGGCCAGCCCTTCATGTACCCGAAGAACTCCCTCGACTACGGAGAGAACTTCTTCCGGATGATGTTCGGCGTGCCTTCCGAAGACTACGAGCCAGACCCCCTCGCGGTCGCTGCTCTCAATGCGCTGCTCATCCTGCACATCGACCACGAGCAGAACTGCTCGACCTCGACGGTTCGTCTGGTGGGATCCAGCGACGCCAGCATCTATGCATCGGTCAGCGCGGGGATCTCCGCGCTCTGGGGCCCACTCCACGGCGGCGCCAACCAAGCCGTGATGAACATGCTGCGCGAAATCCGTGACTCTGGCGGTGACTACCGCGGCTTCATGGAGCAGGTGAAGGACAAGAGCTCGGGGCGCCGGCTCATGGGCTTCGGCCACCGGGTCTACAAGAGCTACGACCCCCGGGCGAAGATCCTCAAGACGATGGCGGACAAGGTCCTACCGAAGATGGGCGCCAGCGACCCGCTCCTCGACATCGCCCAGGAGCTCGAGCAGATCGCCCTGAAGGACAGCTACTTCGTCGAGCGCAACCTCTACCCCAACGTCGACTTCTACAGCGGCATCACCTACCGGGCCCTCGGGATCCCCGAGAACATGTTCACCGTGATGTTCTCCCTCGGACGTCTGCCCGGCTGGATGGCTCAGTGGCGCGAGATGAACCAGGACCCGCGCCACGTGATTGGGCGGCCGCGGCAGATCTACACCGGCGCCGGAGAGCGTAACTACGTGCCGGTCGGCGACCGCAAGGGCAAGTAGGCCGGCTGAAGCGACGACCCCGGCGACTCCTGCGGGGCCAAGCCCCGCGCGGGGGCAACCTGAGAGAGTTCGCCTGCGCGAGCCGCGAGGGCGGCGCGCACCTCGTCGTGGCTCTCCCGGGTGAGTTCGAAACGCCGAAAGAGCAAGAGCGCGCCCACGACTAGGATCGTCGGGGGGACGGCGAAGAGCAGGCGTAGGCCCTCGACTGTCCCGGCGGAAGGCGCGGCGTCGGCCTGATAGCCGACCAGGGTCAGGCCCACGCCGACCCCTGCCGCGGCGAGAGCGAAGCCGACCTTGCGCACCAGGGCCGCGAAGCCGGCGAAGAGGCCTTCGCGGCGCTCGCCGTGTACGAGCTCGTCGAGATCCGTCACGTCGGCGTTGAGGGCGTGCAGCATCATCCAGAAGCCGACGTTGGCGGCACCGGAGAAGGCCATGACCACGAAGAGTAGGACGTGGGCGCCGGGGCCGACGAAGAATACGGAGGCGAAGGTCACCGAGGACAGGGCGAGGCCCGCGCGAAACGCGAAGGGCTTTCCGAAGCGCTCGGCGAGGCGGGTCCAAAACGGGTAGGAGAGGATCGCGAAGACGGCGTTGGTGACGAACGCCGCGAGGTGAACCTCGGGGTCCGACTCGCCCATGACGTGCTCCATGACGTAGATCACGAGGGACTGAACGAAGGCGAAGGCGAGGGCTCCGAGGCAGCTCGCTCCGAGCAGCGCGCGAAAGGCGGGGTTGTCGCGGAGAGCGCGGAATACGTCACCGAGGGGAGCGGCGGGGGCCCGGGGAGCGAGAGCGCGCTCCCGGGTCCCGAAGACGGTGATCAGGAGCGCGACCGCGGCCAGGCCGCCGCCGATCCATGCGGCCCAGGTGAAGGCCCGGGCCGAAGCGGCGCGGGCGACGACGGGGTCTGCGGCGCCGTCCGACCCGCCTTCGGCGCCCGCGATGGTCATCACCAGGACGATGGGCAGGAGCAACCCGACCAGGTCCCCGACGTTGCCGAGGAGCTCCCGGGCGGCGGCGAGGCGGGTGCGCTCGTGGTAACCGCCGGCGAGCTCCGGGAGAAGGCTCAGGGCCGGGACTTGGGTGACGGTCTTCGCGGTGAAGAGCAGAAGCAGAGCGCCGGTAAAATAGAGACCGAGGGCGGCGCCTTCGAGCTCGGCGGGGGGCGAGAGCAGCATCACGAAGGAGAGGCCGACGGGCACCGCGCCTAGGAGGATATAGGGACGGCGACGACCCGCGGCGAAGCGCGTCGCGTCGGAGATACGTCCCATGGCGAGGTCCGACACGGCGTCCCAGAGGCTCGCGACGATGAGCCCGGCGCTGACCCACAGCGGCGCGAGGCCGGCGACGTCCGTATAGAAGACGAAGAGGTGCACGCCGAGGCAGGTGCCGATGACGTTCTGAGCGAAGCCCGACGCGCCGAAGCTGAGCAGGGTGCGGCGCTGCATCACGCGCCTCCGAGGTCGTAGCGCAGACTGATGCCGCCGAGGATCGTCGCTCCGTCGAGACGCGAGCCATGGTGAGTGTAGTAGCCGCCGCGGACGAATGGCTCGACCGCCGACAAGGCCTTGCCGGGGCGGCCGAAGATCATCATGACCAGGGGCCCGACCTGATTGTTCGCCTGACCCGAAGCGGGCAGGTAGCGCAGGCTGTCGTAGGCCCCGGCGCGCAGGATGACGTTTTCACCGACGACCACGTCCACCCCGAGGAACGCCTCGTTGGTCAGCAGCCAATCCGCCCGAGCGCGGCTGATGTCGTGGCGGACGTCGTAGTAGAATGGCTCGGCGCCGATCTCCGCGAACTCGCCGCCAAACTTGTTCAGGAAGAGCAGGCGCGCCGAGCCCATCGGCACCATGCCCTGGAGCGTCCCGGTGAAGTGCGCGCGATAGCCGGTTGCGCTGCTCGCATCGGCGGCTGAAAAATGCTGGGGGCAGAGGTGCGGGTCATAGGTATCGAAACCGTAGTAGCCCGCGCCGTCCATGCCGATGGGCCAGATGCCTTCGCCGGTGAGTTGGGCCCGGAGCACCAGGAACGAGAGCGGGCTCAGCTGTAGGTATCCGCCCCCCGCCGCGTAGACCGGCGACACGCTGCTGACGGCGCCTACCTCGAGGTGGGCCCCCGTGAACCAGAGCGAGCCCTGGTCGCCAACCCGCGTCCGGCTCGCGAGCTCGATGTAGTGCTCGGCCCCCATCGGATTGAGCAGAGCTACGACGCGCTGCCGCACGATGAAGCGCGTGGCCGGGCTCTCGACGCGCAGGGACTGGGCTTGGACGACGCTGGGGAGCAGGCAGACCCCCATGGCCGCGATGCTCAGGAGAAGGCCGAGGGCGATGTGCTGGGTGGAGGGGTGAATGCGGTGGACCATGCCCCTCCCCCCTTCAGGACCGATGCCAAGGCAAAGCACCAGGAAAACGCGAGGCCAACGAAGATTCTGGGGCGCGGAGCGTGCACCCAGCTGCACACCCGGCCGCCCAATCCGAGCAGCCCCCTGCACAGGTGGGCGATACCGCGGCCGGATCGAGCTGTCTTTTCGAGGCCGCCCGACCGGCACGAGCGATGCACTACCCGGGACACCATGTTCACCTACGACACCACCCGCGCCACCGCCGAAGCCTTTGCCGTGGCTGCCCCCATCGACGCGCCCGTCAGCCGAGGCCGCCGCCGCATACGCGAGCTGTGCGCGGACTGCGTGAGGATCGTGCTGGCGGACCTCTTGCTGGTGCTCTACCGCCTCCGCACCGTCGGTCTCGAGAACATCCCAACCGAAGGGGGCGCCTTGGTGATTCACAACCACGTTTCAGTGGTCGATTGGCTCTTCGTATTCGTCGCCTGTCCGCGAGTCCCGCGCTTCGTCATGCACTATCGCGACTACGACCGTCCCGGATTCCGGTGGCTCTTCGACGCCTTCGGCGTCATCCCGATAGCACCTAAGAAAGAAGACCCCGAGCTCCTCGCCCGAGCCGACCGCGCCATCGACGAGGCCCTCGCTGCGGGCGACCTCGTGGTGATCTGTCCCGAAGGCACCATGACCCCCGACGGGGAGCTCTCACCCTTCCGCGAGGGCGCGACCCGGATCGCTCGCCGATGCAACGTGCCCGTCGTTCCGGTGGTCCTCGTCGGCCTCTGGGGAAGCATCTTCAGCCGGAAGAACGGCTCGCCCCTCAGCAGCCTCCCGCGCGCCGGGCGCGCTCAGGTGAGCATCGTCGCGGGACCCCCGGTCGCCCCCGGGCGGGTGAGCACCGCCTACCTCGTCGAGATGGTCACGCTGCTCCGCGGCCGCCATCGTTGAAGCCTGACGCTCATGGCCAGTGTGTGATCCAGAGACATGGGAGGGAGGATCGCGACGGGCCGCGGTTTCCCCGCAAGGAAGGGAGCCGATGGAAATGCAGAGCATTTTCGAGGGTTCCTGACGCCGCGGGGGAGCCGCGGAACGAGCGAGG
>QMMC01000233.1 GCA_003647065.1 Deltaproteobacteria bacterium
AGGCGCACCGAGACCCGCGCATCGCTTCGCTCCGGCGCCCGGGCGAGGTCCGCCCCGAGCTGACTGAAGAGCGCCGGGTAACCGGACCAGGCGAGCCACGATCGGGCGAAGAGGGATCCCCCGTCGGTCGCGAAGACGGCGCTCCGGCCAACCCCGTGCTGCCAGGTGACCAGGAGCGGGTCGTCGTCCTTCGCGCCGAGGAGCACCGAGGCCGCAGGCCGGGCGTTGACGACGACGTAGCCGCCGAGGGCCGGGGCAGCGGCGAAATCGATGCCCCGGGTGGGCCCGCCGGGGGCCCCGAGGCTCGGCACGAAGGGCTCTTCGACGATCGCCGACCGGCTCGCCTCGATGGTCTCTTCGGTGAAGATGCGCGGGAGCTCGTTCAGGTTGTCGACGATGTAGAAACGCCCCTGACCGATCCCCGAGAGCACCTCGAGCTCCGGCGTGTAGGAGCCGTTCCCCATCGAGACGATGGTGGTGGTGATCTGATCATCTACCGCCCCCTGGACCACGGACCGCAGGCCATTGAGGCCCTGGGAGTCTTCGCCGTCACTGAAGAGCAAGACGTGCTTCAGCTGCGTCGCCTCGGAGCGCAGGGCGTCGTAGGCGGCGGGCAGCGCGACGTCGACGTCGATCCCGCCGCCCCCCGGCTGGGCGCGGCGGACCGCTGCGGCGATGCCGTCGGGGTCGTTGACGGCGGTCATGGGGAGGGTCCAGGTGACCGCCGTGTCGACGTGCATGACACCGACGCGATCGAAGGGGGAGAGCAATTGGGCGGACCGGGCGGCGGCTTCGTTGGCGGCGTCGAGCTTGGTCTTCCCCGGCGCTATCTCCATGCCCATCGACCCCGAGTTGTCGATGGCGATGACCATGGCGAGGGACGCCCGGTCCCGCCGCTGGCGCAGGTCGAAGGTCGCCGGGAGGGCCTCCTCGATGGGCGTATAGGCGTAGCCGCCGAGACCAAAGGCGCCCCGGGTTCCGACCATGAGCAGGCCGCCGCCGAGGTCCCGGACGTAGCTGCGAATCATGCGCAGTTGGTCCTCGGTGAAAGCGCGAGCACGAATGTCGGAGAGCACCAGGAGGTCGTAGCTCGCGAGGGTCGCGAGGTCCGCCGGGGCACCGGCCGGGCCGCGGACCTCGACGACGGCGCCGCCGCGGCCGAGGGCGTCGGCGAGGGCCCCGGCCTCCGCCGGCACGCCCGCGAGGACCAGCGCCCGGGACTGGCCGGAGACGCGCATGAAGGCGCCGCCCTCGTTGTTTTCGGGCGACGCGTCACCTCCCGCCGTGAGCGCCTCGATGAGCACGTCGTAGCGATGCACACCGGCCTCGGGGGCGATATCCCGCATGACCAGGACATCGTCCCCGGCGTGGATCTGCGCCTCGGCCACCGCGATCACGTCGCCATTTCGCGTCACGCGAACCCTGACCGGGGCCGCCTCGGTCGCTCGGGTGACGATGCGCAGCTCGACCGGCTCGCCGGGGTTCGCGGTCTGGGGGACGCGCACCCTGGCCACCGCGATCTCGGGGCTCGGTTCGCGTTCGATAGGCGCGACGTCGATGACCACCCCTCGGCTCGCCGCGCTCGCCGCGGCGGCCAGGGCATCCCCGTTGGTCTCGACGCCGTCACTGATGACCACGATGCGCCCCAGGTGCTCGCCGGGGAGGTCCGCGAGGGCCCGTCGGATCGCGCTACCGATGTTGGTGCCGTCCCGAGGCACGCTCGCTCGGACTGCTCCGAATGACGGACGCGGCGAGGGGACCACCTCCGTCGCCGCCTCGGCGCCGAAGACCACCAACCCCGCCTTGTCGTCAACCTCCATCATCGATGTCGCGCGCCGAATGTCCTCGAGCGCTCGGGTCGCCCCGCTCTCCCCCGCGCGCTCGACGCTGCGGCTACGGTCGAGGGCGAAGACCACGGCGAGGCGGTCGACCTGAGCGCCGAACTCGAGGCGCCCGAGGGCCAGCACCGCGGCGACGAGACTCAGCGCCATGGCTCCTTGGATGGCGCGGCGCCTGAGCCCCGCGTGGCCCGACGGCAGAGCGCGCAGGCGCCACACCAAGAGCGCCAAGGCAGGCAGGCCGACCAGGAGCAGCCACGGGGCGCCTACGCGGATCACGTCACCGCCCCCTTCCGGGTGGCCCACAGCATCTCGAAGAGCAGCAAGAGGATCAGCGCCCCGGCGAACCACGGCCAAGACTCGGCCCGTTCGACGGCCGCCGTCGCGCCCACCGCCTCCCGGTCCCCCACGACGAAGCGCGCCCGGGCCCGAAGGTCGCTCTCCTCGGGGTCGAGGTGATTGCGCAGGGCCAGGAGGGGCTGGAGGGTCTGGTCTCCGGCCCGGACCTCGAAGACCCCTGCCTCGGCCGGGACCGCGACCACCGCGAGCTCTCCCCGGGCCGTGACGGAGAGCGTACGTCCGGACGGGGTCGTGACCTCGAGGGCCTGCCCCGCCGAGACTGGAACCCGGAGCGCCTCGCCCACCGCCCCCGGAGCGATGCCGCCGGCGGCCCGACGAGTGCGGGCGCGCTCGATGACGTTGCGAAAGAAGACGACGAAGGACGGATCCCGAGGCCAGTCGCTCGCCATTGGGTCGAAGGCGACGAGGGTCGTCTCGCCCACGGCCCGGGAAATGGCCACTATGGCTGGACCGTGGTCCGTCGAAACGAGGGTCCGCGCCGCCGGCGACTCGATCGGGCGCAGCGCGCCAATGTGCACGTCGGAGAGTTCGACGAAGCGCAGGAGCGGGTCGTTTTCGTCCCAGGTGATGATCTGCGGCGATGCCCTCTCCTCACCGAGGGCGAGGTCGAAGACAGCGTCCCCGGTCGGGGCGACGACGAGGCTGTCGCCGGACGGCGGCGAGGGCGGCGTGTCTCCCAGAAAAACCAGAAGTCCGTCGAGTCCGTCGAGACCTTCGAGACCATCGGAACCGTCGGTGCCGGCACCGAGGGCCGCCAGGGTCGTCGCGAAGAGTTCGACCTCGGGGTCGGTGCGGAATACGCGCTCGACCGCCGGAATCGGTGCACCGATCAGGAAAACGGGCAACCGGCCCGCCGCCGGCGACGGTACGACCGCAACGTCGTCGAGGGGGAAGGCATCGGGCACGCCGTCGGGCCGGCCGAGGACCACCCGCACCAGGGGAGCCCGCCCATCGGGGCCGGGGGGAAGGTCGGCCGTGAGCACGACCGACTCGGCGCCGTTGGCCGCGACCGTGATGCGGCGCGAGGCGAGGGTCTCGTCGCCTACGGAGGCGGTCACGAAGACGTCCGCCGGATCACCCGCGAAGCGGTGAATGCGAACGAAGATGTCGGCCCGGTCGGGGTGCTCGTCGGTTGCCCGGGACCGGACGTCGACGGCGACGATGGCGTCATTCGGGACATCGGTACCGACTCGCTGCACCTCCACCGGTGCGCTCCGGCCGTCGAGGGCGATCTCGCCGTCCATCGCGCTGTCCGTGAGCACGACGATTCGGCTGCCCGCCGGCGCACCCCGGAGACGCTCCGCGGCGAGGTCGATCGCGGCCTCGAGATCTGCCCGCCCCCCCCGGACCCGAAGGCGCCCCAGCACCGCCTCGAGTCCCGTCGCGTCTCCCGAAGGCGCGGCGACGACGGCCGGGGCGGCAGCGGCTTCGATGAGCATGAGGTCACCGCCCGGGGGCAGTGCCCGGGCGAGGGACCGGGCGACCCCGAGGGCGAGGTCGAGGCGGGTCACGCCTCCCTCGAACGCCGCCATCGAGGACGAGGTGTCGATGACCACCGCCGTACGCGCCCCGGCGGTGGCGCCACCGACGCCGACGGGGCGGGCCAGAGCGATGGCCCCCACCGCGAGGACCAGGAGCTGAAGCAGCAGAGACAGATGGGGGATCAGGCGCTTCCACGGACGTTCCGCACGCAGGTCCCGGAGCGCCTGTTCCCACAAGAGGGTCGAGCCCACCTCGCGTTCGATGCGCCGACGCTTGAGCACGTAGAGCAAGACCAGCGGAACCGCGAGGCCGAACCAGAGGAGCTGTAGTGGAGCGAGGAGCTGCACCATTCTTCAAACCCAATGTCGTTCAATTGCCTCAGTCGCCGAGCGCGACCACAGGCGCCGACTGAGGCGCACCGATGGTGCGTCGCAGGGAGGCGACGAGGACGTAAGCCGGCGAGGGTCGGCAAGAAGGCGAAAGGGCGACGTCAGTCGACCGGAGCTGGATTGCCGGCCCGTGATGTGAGTGAACGGCATTGATCAGGCGCCGCGTAGGTATTCGAGGAGGGCCTCTTCGAACGCCGCTTCGCCGAAGAGACGAACGTAGGAAACGCCGCGACGCTTCGCCCAGGACTCGGCCCCCTCGAGGAAGGCTGTCAGGCGCCCACGGTAGGCTCGGATGGCGCGGGCATCGAGGGAGACATCGACGCGGGAACCGCTCTCCGAGTCGACGAGGACCAGGTCTCCGCCCGCCTCCGGATTCACCTCGGCCCCGTCTAAGACGTGGAAGACCGCGGGTTCGTGGCGAGCCGAGCCGAGGCGCTCGAGGGGCCGCTGGTATCCGCCGGGGTCGAGCAGATCGGAGATGACGGCGACGACCCCCGGCCGCGGGCGCCGGGCCAGGAACTCGCCCACCGCCTGGTCGAGGTCCGTCGCGCCGTCCGGCTCGAGGGCGTCGAGGTGCCGGAGCAGCGCGCCGACCTTGCCCTTGCCGCGGACCGGCGGCAGCGGCCGGCGAATGCCTGCCCCGAAGGGCACGACGGATACCCGCTCGGAGCCGGTCAGGGCGACATAACCGAGGGCCGCTGCGATGCGTTTCGCGACGTGGAGCTTCGACGGGGTGCCGACGCCCATCGACCGAGACGAATCGACGAAGAGGTAAAGGCAGAGGTCCTCTTCGGCGACGTAGAGGCGGAGGACGAGTTCTTCGAGGCGCGCATAGGCGTTCCAGTCGATGCGGCGCGTATCGTCTCCCGGGTAGTAGGGCCGGTGATCTGCGAACTCGGCGCTCGAGCCACGACGGGTCGACCGCCGAGCCCCCCCGGCGGTCCCGGCGAAACGGCGGCGAGCGAGGACCCGGAGCCGGGCGAGGCGCCGAATGAACTCGGGGCGCAAGAGACCCGCGCCGGAGTCCTCAGCGACCCCCGGGCCGGGGTCTCGCCGGGCCTCGGAGCTCACGAGGCCGGCCCCGGTTCTTCGGCGTCGACCGCGTCATCGGCGTCATCGGTGCCACCGGCTTCCGCTGCCTCACCGGCGTCAGCGGCGTCATTGCGCTGAGCTATCGCCGTCGCCAGAGACGGGCGGGACCGGCGCTGGAGCAACGGGGCCGGCGGCTCGCTCGTGCGCGCGAGGCGGTCGCGCTCCTCCCGGCGGGCGTCGTCGAGGCGCCGCACCTTCGCGCAGCGCATCTCGACCAAGACCCAGAAGATCGCACCGAAGGACCCATAGAGAAGAATCGGCAAGAGCACACCCAGGACGTCGCTCGAAGCCATGCTCCCGTCGACGAGATCGACGGCATAGAAGACGTGAGCGATCGGCGAAACCTGCACCAGGAACGGGACCTCCCGGTCGAGAGCTTCGATGGAGTTGGGGTCGATGATCACCGCCGCCATCGGGGGGACGATCACGACGAACATCGCCGCCGCGACGGCGAGGACGCGGGCGGCAACCCCATTGCGCAACAAGACCCGAAGCCACACCCCGAAAGCGAGGAAGCAGAAGGCCACGGCGGCGTTTCCGGCCACGGCGACCAGGAGCGCGAGGTCACCGTCGGCGTGACCGGCCCACCCGGGCCAAATGATCCGGCGTGCGAGCGCACCGGGAACCGCCATCGCGGCGGCGGTCCCGAAGATGACCAGCGCTGCGAAGCGCAGGGTGGGCGCGGCACCGGGGCCGATGACCCGCCCGATCAGACCGAAGCGGCTCGCGCGTGAGCGCAATACGTAGAGCCGCGGCGGCAGCGGAGGCTCGTTCATGAAGATCAGGGCGATGAAGAACAGGAGCCCACCGCCCGAGAGCACCATCGCCAGCGAGACGAAGGTGACCGACTCGGCCGTGACCGCGAGGAGAGGGAGCAGGGCGACGATGATCACCGCCCCGAAGGCGGCGACCACGGACCACCACTTGAAGGGCGTCGAGCGGTCCTCGGCCTCGGGGCGAATCCCCGAGACCGCCGAGGCGAGGAAGAGCCACACGGGCATGAGGAAGACGTAGAGGGGAAGCGCAACGAGGAGGCCGAGGACCCGAGGGTCCGTGAGGTGGTTGGCCAGGGTGTCAGTCCACCAGAAGGGGCCCTGCATGGTCGTCGGCCACTGGTCCCGGGCGAGCTCTCCGAGCCCCGTCATGAGGCTCACCCCGAAGAAGGCCGCCGGGGTGAACACCACGGTGGAGATCAAAATCGCGATGCGGGTCGAGGCCGCCCGGGCGCTCACGGCGACTCCGAGAGCAATGGCGGTCGCCAGCACGAGGAGCACTCCGAGGAACCCGATGGACACCTCGACCGGGGAAATCCCGCCGAAGATGAACGCGATGCCCACGATGGGCCCGAGGGCGACGAGGACCAGGAACATCGAGGCGTAGGCCGCGGCGAATTTGCCGCGGACGATTCGCCACGCCCCCATCCCGCTCAGGATCAACGATTCGTAGGTCTGGGCCTCGCGTTCGGCGGTGATCATGGTCGAGGCGTAGGCCGGGGCCGCGAGGCTGATGATGAGTAGCGCGTTGGAGAAGAAGATCTGGAAGACGACCTGGCCGACGGCCGCCGGGGGCATCGGGCCCGCGGCCACCATCGCGCCACCGCCGAGCACGATCACGCCAATCACCCCGACCGAGAGATAGAGAAAACGGATGAAGAGGTTGGTCCGGAAGGTCGAGCGCAGCTCTTTGACGAGGATGGGATTCGGGTCCCGCAGCGTCAGCACGAGGGCTCTCTTGACGCGGTCGACCAAACTCCCAGCCCCCCCGGGGGCGGCGATCGCGGGGCCACCGGCGCCCTCCTGCTCGGGGCCGCTCACTGGAGTTCCCCCTTCGTTACCTCGAGGAAGATGCGTTCGAGGTCGTTCACGTCGGGTTCGACGCGGACCACCAGGAGACCCGCGCCGACCGCCGTCGCGACGATGGCCGCCACCTCCGAGTCGCCGCCCCGGTACGCGACCCGGTAGTCCCCATCGGGCTGCCGTTCGATGGCACCGACGAACGGCAACTGCGCAAACGCCGAGGTGACGTCCGTCGCGTGGGCAGGGTGCGCCAAGAAGCGCAGGCGCACCGCACGCTCGGGGTTCAGGGTCTCGCCGATCTCCCCCACCGTCCCGGCAGCGAGTAACCGACCCTTCTCGAGGATGGCGACCGAGGTACACATATCGCTCAGCTCGGTCAGGATGTGACTCGAGAGCACGATGGTCTTTCCGAGGCTCTGGAGTTCCTCGATCAAGTCGCGCATCTCGATGCGTGCCCGGGGGTCTAGGCCGTTCGCGGGCTCGTCGAGGATCAACACCTCGGGGTCGTGGAGAAGCGTGCGGGCGATGGCGAGGCGCTGCTTCATGCCCTTCGACATCTGGGCGACGAGGCGGGTGCGCAGCCCGCCGAGCTCGGTGAGCTCCATGACCGCGTCGACGGTGCGCCCGCGACTCTCGTAGGTGAGCCCGTGAGCCGCGGCGAAGAAGTCGAGGTACTCTTGGACCGTGACCCGCTCGTAGACGCCGAAATCGTCGGGCATGAAGCCGATGAGCTGGCGAATGGCGGCGGGGTCTTCGACTACATCGATGCCGTCGATGAGCACCCGACCCACGTCGGGCTGGAGCAGCGTCGCCATCATGCGCAGGGTGGTGGTCTTGCCGGCCCCGTTCGGCCCGATGAAACCGAAGATTTCGCCCCGGGGCACTCGGAACCACACGTCCTGGAGCGCCAGGAAGCTGCCAAAGCGGTGACTGATGCCTTCGACTTTGATCATCGCTCACCTCGTTCGAGGTCCGGAACGACCCGTATGAACTGGTAGTCGAACTCCGCCCCGAAGGTATCGGCGACCTCACCGCGGTCCACTTCGGAGAAGGCGAAGAGGACCGTAGTGGCGTTGACGGTGAGGTGGCCCCCGAGAAGGCTGGCGATACCCGGGAGGAGATCGCGGCGATCGCGGTCGATTCCCATGGCCTCGGCGAGCTGGCCGACGAGCTCGTCCTCCGTCCCCCAGAATGCGCGTTCCGTACCGAGGGTCATGGCGACGGCCCCGGGCACCGCCGCCGTGCCCCCCACAGGTACGTCCCCGATGCGGTAGACCGCTCCCACGCCGTCGATAACGACCGCGCCTCGGAGATCCCGAGAGGTCCCGTTGATGACCCCCACCACGCGCCGGCCTCGTCGCTGGAAAACCACCTCACCGCCGAGGTCTCGGATGTGATCTTCTCGAATGAAGACCGTCTCCCAGAGCCCACCGCGAATGCTCCGCAGAGTGGTCCCGGCCCCCTCGACCTCGACCGCCGGATGCTCTCCTCCCGCGGCGATGTCGAAGGCGAGGGTCCCCGGTGGGGCCGGAAAATCGAAGGTCAGAGGGCGGGTCAGGAAGAGCCCGCTGTACCGCCGGGCTGGCCCCCGGTGGTCGCCCTCGACGACCTCGACGACCTCGACCGCCCGGTATCTCATCCGGGTGCCCTTACCGATGTAGCCGACGGCGAGGAGCACCAGCAGACACGCCGCCGCGGCGATCGGCGTCGTCAACAGGGCCAGGGTCGGTTTGCCGCGTTTGCCGACGAAGTAGAAGTTCACCGGGCCGACGAGGACGACGTAGAAGAGCAAGACGAAGGCCACCAGGACCAGCGCCAGGCGGTAGCCTTCGTTCGGGTCGAGGGAGGGGCGCAGGGTCTCGAAGCGAGCGTTGCCGGCCGGATAGCCGTCGTCGAGGCGGCCCAGTGCCATCGACGGCGCGCCCGTCCCGGGAACGTGGCTGCGAGCGAGAATCGCCATGACCAGGCTGCGAGTCTCGGGGGCGGCGGCGAGGCGCGGAGAGGTCCCCTCGTAGGTGACCGCGTAGACCCGGCCGAAGCCGACGCGCTTCGACCCCCCGAAGGCCTCGCGGCGAACGCCGGCACCGGTGAGCTGGCGGAGGGGGCCATCCCCCGGGACGAGGCCCGACGGCTCAGACGCGCGCGGCACTTCAATCACCTCGGCGGGCCCGAAGAGTGCCCCGAGGGCCGGGGCTCGGAGGTCGGCATCGCTGCGCAGGAAGAGCACGAGGTCTCCCCCGGCACGCAGCCAATCGAGGAGCGCGGTGCGTTCCCGGACCGGGAGCCCCTCGAGGGACGGGGCCGATGCGAGGATCATCCGGACCGTCGACCAGCCCGCCGCATTGGTGGGCAGGATCAGGTCCATGCTGCGCCCATCGACGGGCGCGATCCCCACGGGGACCCGAACCATCCGGGGCGAACTGTAGATGTCGATGGGTGGCTCTTCGATGTCCATCTCGAGGAGCGCGCCGCGCAGATGCGATGGGTTGTCGAGGAGCACGATCCCCTGGATCGCCATCGAGAACCCCGGATGCAGGAGCGCCGTCGCGAGGGTCCGCCCGTCGACGCGATAGGTCGTCGTGATGGAGCTGCCTTCGAGGACGGCGGGGGTCACCACCACCTGCCGTTCTTCTCCCGGCGGAAGATCCATGGCGATTTCATAGCGGCGCCGCCCCGCCGCGTGGTGGGTCGCCTCGACGACCACCTGGCCCGTGAGGGTGCCGCGAGTGCGATTCTCAGCGGTCACGAGCAAGGGTACGTGAGCCCGGGGGAGGAGCAGTGGCTCGCCGAAGAGGGGCACCGCGGTGAGCGCGACGGGGGGCGGCGCGGAGGCCTGGGCCGCCGCGATCGCCGGCGACCCAGAGATCCCCAGAAACACGATCAGAAGAGCGAGCCGGAGTATGGAACCGAGCCGATTCACGAGGCGATGGCGGCGACCGAATCGGGCACCTTCTCTACTTCGGCGAGGATCCGGCGCACGATTTCGTCCGGGGGGATTCCGTCGGCTTCGGCTTCGAAGCTGGGGATGATGCGATGCCGGAGGGCCGGCAACGCGACGCGCTCGATGTCGCTGAACGCGACCTGGGCTCGGCCCTGGGTCAGGGCGTGGACCTTCGCCGCGAGGACGAGGGACTGGCCACCGCGGACCCCAGCGCCATAGCGAAGAAGGCGTTGGGCCGAAGGTGCGGCCGAGCCCGAGGTGGGGTCGCTCGCTCGGATGAGGCGGGCGACGTAGCGGGTGAGGGGCTCGGCGACGCGCACCTGGCGGACGAGCCCCCGGAGCGAGAGGAGAGTCTCACCGTCGACCACCCGCGGTACCTCGGGGCGCGCGGTCCCGGTCGTGAGTTCGAGGATGCCGACGAGGGTGTCCTCGTCAGGTTGGGGCACGAGAACCTTGAAGAGGAAACGGTCGAGCTGCGCCTCCGGCAAGGGATAGGTGCCCTCCATCTCGATGGGGTTCTCGGTCGCGAGCACGAAGAAAGGCTGTTCGAGGCGATGGCGCTCCCCGGCGATGGTCACGTGGTGTTCGGCCATCGCCTCGAGGAGCGCGCTCTGGGTCTTCGGCGTCGCGCGGTTGATCTCGTCGGCGAGGATC
The DNA here is from genome assembly GCA_003647065.1 of Deltaproteobacteria bacterium. Classification (GTDB taxonomy): domain Bacteria; phylum Myxococcota_A; class Polyangia; order Polyangiales; family B10-G4; genus B10-G4. Next base: position 10,553 of record QMMC01000233.1, read on the forward strand.
AACTGTCCGAAAATGGGCCCCTTCTGGAGCTGGAAGCTCTTGTGCCCCTTTTCATCCTCGACGACTACGTTGGTGCCAACGATGTCCCCGGGCATCAGATCCGGCGTGAACTGGATGCGCGAAAAGTCGAGGTGCATCGCCTCGGCGAGGGTGCGCACGAGCAGCGTCTTGCCGAGCCCCGGGGCGCCCTCGAGGAGCACGTGGCCCCCGGCGAAGAGGCAGAGCAGCACCTCCTCGACGACCGCCTCTTGCCCCACGATGACATTGCCAACGGCCCCCCGGAGGCGCGCGGCCACGTCGTGGAACTGCTCGATCTGCTCTTCATTGCCCGTCATCACTCGCCTCCGAAGAATACGCGCACGTGGTCTCGATAGTCCTCGGGCAAAGGTGCCCGTTCGATCGCCGCCGGCTCGCCGGCCCCAGCCCCGGTGGTCGCAGCAGGGTTCCCAGCGGTCTCAGAAAGGGGTGTCCCGTCGGGATTCACCCAGCGCGTTTCACGTCGAGAAGGCGCACCCGGGCCGCGAAGGGGCCTCACCCGAGCAAGGGTCCCGTCGCCGCCCGCGATCTCCGCCGTCTGCCCGCCGTGAGCCCCCGCTCCGCCCCCCGCCCCAGGACCACCCTGGCCGCTCCCGTCCCCGTTCCCGTCCCCGTCCCCGTCCCCGTCCCCGTTCCCGTTCCCG
>QMMC01000234.1 GCA_003647065.1 Deltaproteobacteria bacterium
AGCAGCCGAGGAGTAGGCCGAGCGTCATCAAGGTCGCAGTTGCACGAAGCGGGTCAACCGACGGCACCCGCTCTACATAAGCCCGACTCGGGGACGCTTCCACGGGTTTCGGCTCCGTTTTCGCCACCGCATCGCTGCAGCCCCGCTTCACAGCCCTTCTGGATTGGTCGTGTAGTGGCGGAAGTGCGTATTTCGTAGAAAGGGTGATCGGTCAGCTTTCCGGGCCCCGGTTGGCTTCATGCGAGCTATCTGGCCCGAGGCGGCCCTATGCAATGATCTGCTGCCGTCAGTCGGGCGCTCTTGGCCCCGTCCGTGAAGCGAGATGCCCCCTATCACGCCCATCGACACGCCATCCGCCATCGCCGCCCTCGATGCCGATGAGCTCCGCGATTTGGTCGTGGCAATTCTCCCGGCCCTCGGACCCGCAGACCGTGCCTCGGTCATCCAGCGCGCGATGGATGTTGCCGCCCGTGGTCGGTCGGGATGGTCACCAACGACTCTCACTCGGCAATCCTTTCGAGAGCTCCTCGGCTTTGCAGCGGCGGCGGAGCGCATCGGGTGGGCAGAGCCTTCGGGAGTCTGACTGCGGATCGGGACGTGACGTTCGAGCATGTCGGCCTTGCACGCCCAGGCGAACTGATCACCGCAGCTTGTTGGTCGCTTCAGCGACGTCGCTTTTTCGGGCCCCTCTTGGACCCCTTGCGCGCGCCCTTTCGTGCACCCCCTCGTGAGCTATCTCTCTTGGGGCCGGCTCCGGCGTCGAGGCCCTCTTCAAGGCTCACTATGCGGTCCCGGAGCCTCGCCGCGGTCTCGAACTCGAGGTTCTCTGCCGCGACGAGCATCTCGCTGCGCAGCTCTTCGATGAGCTCCGGAAGCAGCTCCGGGTCTCCTTCGCCGACGCCCTTCTTCAGGATGGGGATCACGACGTAGTCGTGGGTTCCGGCGGTCGGGTCCATGTCGAAGACGGCCTTCTTCACCGTCTCCGGCGTGATGCCGTGTTTGACGTTGTAGGCCGCTTGGATCACCCGGCGCCGGAGGGTCTCGTCCATGGCGCCCTGCATCGCTTTGGTGATCCGGTCGGCGTACATCATGACCCGGCCGTTGACGTTTCGGGCGGCGCGGCCGGAGGTCTGGATCAGAGATCGGGGCGAGCGCAGGAAGCCCTCCTTGTCGGCGTCGAGGATGCCGACGAGGGAGACCTCGGGTAGGTCGAGGCCCTCCCGGAGGAGGTTGATGCCGACCAGTACGTCGAACTCCCCGCGCCGGAGGTCCCGGAGGATCTCCATGCGTTCGAGGGTGTCGATGTCGGAGTGCAAATACCGGATCTTCACGCCGAGCTCCGTGTAGTACTCGGTCAGATCCTCGCTCATGCGTTTGGTCAGGGTGGTGACCAGCACGCGCTCGTCGTTGGCGACCCGCAGGCGTATCTCTTTCAAGAGGTCGTCGACCTGGTGCTTTGCGGGCCGCACCTCGATGACTGGGTCCATCAACCCCGTCGGGCGGATCACCTGCTCGACCACCACCCCGGCGGTCTGCTCTATCTCGTAGTCGCCGGGGGTCGCGCTGACGTAGAGGACCTGGTTCACCTTGCCCTCCCACTCGTCGAACTTGAGAGGCCGGTTGTCGAGGGCGCTCGGCAGGCGGAAGCCGTGGGAGACGAGGGTCGTCTTGCGAGAGCGGTCGCCCTTGTACATGGAGCCTATCTGCGGGACCGAGATGTGGGACTCGTCGAGGACGAGCAGGTAATCGTCGGGGAAGTAGTCGATGAGGGTCGGCGGGGCCTCTCCGGCCTTCCGCCCCGACATGTGGCGCGAGTAGTTCTCGATACCGTGGCAAAAGCCCATCTGCTCGAGGAGCTCGAGGTCGTACATGGTGCGCTGTTCGAGGCGCTGCCGTTCGAGGAGCTTGTTCTCGGACTCGAGGAGGGTGAGGTGCACCTGGAGTTCTTTGCGAATCGACTCGAGGGCGACCTTCCGCTGCTCGGCGGGCGTGACGTAGTGGGAGCCGGGGAAGATGGTGTACTGGTCGAGCTCGCCGAGGGTCTCGCCGCGGAGGGGGTCGACCTCGCGGATCGATTCGATCTCGTCGCCCCAATACTCGATGCGCACGGCGACGTTTTCGGAGTGGGCGGGGAAGATCTCGACCACGTCGCCGCGTACCCGGAAGGTCCCGCGGTGGAAGTCGACGTCGTTGCGCTGGTACTGAATCGTGACCAGGCGCCGGAGCAGCTCGTCGCGGCGCAGCGTCTCGCCGACTTTCAGCTCGATCAGCATCTCGTGGTACCACTCGGCGGACCCGATGCCGTAGATGCAGGACACGCTGGCCACGATGATGACGTCGCGGCGGGAGAGCAGGGACCGGGTCGCCGAGTGGCGCATGCGGTCGATGTGGTCGTTGATGATCGCGTCCTTGTCGATGTACGTGTCGGACGACGGGATGTAGGCCTCGGGCTGGTAGTAGTCGTAGTAGCTGACGAAGTACTCGACGGCGTTGTCCGGGAAGAGCTCCTTCATCTCGCCGTAGAGCTGAGCGGCGAGGGTCTTGTTGGGCGCCATGATCAGCGTCGGCCGTTGGTACTGGGCGATGACATTGGCGACGCTGAAGGTCTTGCCGCTGCCGGTGATGCCGAGGAGGACCTGGTGGCGCTCGCCGGCTCGGAGGGCGGTCATCATCTGCTCGATGGCCTGGGGCTGATCGCCCTTCGGAGACATCCGAGTGCTCAGCTGGAAGAGGTCGCCCATGACGGACACGGCTTACCACGCCTCGGCGAGGGGGCTCGCGCGCCCGTAGGAAACTCATGACAGCGGGATGTCAGGAGCCTCATGTCGGGGGGAGCCGGCGGCCTTCAGTGCACTTCGTTCAATTCGACCAGGCGTCTCAACCAGGCGGCGTTGTCGGGGTGGAAGGTCGAGGCGTAGACCGAGAACCGAGGCTCGTCCGCGTCCACGCCAGACCCGCCGCTGAGCACACCGACGACCCATACCCGGCCTCCGAGGCGCGCGAGGGCGGGGCCGCCGGAGTTCCCGGAGCGCGTCGTATAGCCCATCAGCTGGGCGACCCGCCCCGATGGGCGGGTCGTCAGGAGGCCGTCGTCGAGGTTGGAGACCTGGTTCCACCCCTGATAGCGGTGGGCCTCGCCGTAGCGGGCTGGCCAGCGATTCCAGCCGACGAGTTGCACCGGGCGGTCCACCCAGTTTTCGGGAGCGTCGTTGGCGCCGAGGAGCACCGGGGTCGCGTGGCCGAGGCGCGGGGGTACGGCGTCGTGCAGTTCGAGGAGGGCGAGGTCGTGGCCTCGGTCGAGCTCTCCTGGCGATGGGCCGTCAGCGCAGGCCGTGGGCTCGCCGTAGGCGAGGGGGTGAATGTGGCACCGGGCGACGGTGAAGCGCGTATCGGCGGTTTCGCCCCGGGGGTCGACGGAGACCGTTGGGATGAGGGCGCTGTGGGCGACGCAGTGGGCGGCGGTCAGCACGTGGCGGGGGCCGATGAGGGTGCCGCTGCAGCCGGTCGAGAGGCGGACCACCTCGCGGTGCATAACATCGCGGTTTCCCTCGGCATCGGCGTGGAAAATCATGGACCACGTGACGCGATCCGGGCGCCCACCTCCGCAGGCCGGGAGGGCGACCGAAAGGGCCAGAGCGCATACCGCTGCCGTGATGGATCGAGTCACCCACGCGGCAGATACGGCTTGCACGATGTAATTCACTCTGGGTCCTAAATGAGTCGGCGCAAGGGGTGCCCTTTTTCATGTAGCGTCTCCGGGCCATGAATCAGACGCCGTTACGCATGCTGCGCATCGTGCTCGTCGGTGTCGGGGCCTACGCCGCGTACCTGGTGCTCGAGCCTTATGGCCTCGGGTGGCTGGTGTTACCCGGGGCGGTGGCCATCATCGCTGGGCTCTTCGTTTATCGGTGGGTCCGGGTGAGGCGCGTCCGCCGGGAAATCGCTCGGGAAGACGCCTGGGCCCAAGCCGTGGTGGACGGGGCATCGAGGCCCGCGGCGATTGACGCGGTGCGTGATGCCGTCCGCGGCGCCGAGTCCGTCGACGACCGCGTCCGCCTCACGGTGTTGCTCTCGGACCTGATCGACGCCGAAGGCCGCCGCGAAGAGGCCGACGAACTGCTGGGTTCCCTCGACATGCGAACCTTGCCGCCGATCGAGGGCGGCGTCGTTCGCCATGCCCGGGCAACCCTCCGGCTCCGCGAGGGAGATGCCGAGGGGGCCCGGCGGGTATTGACACCCCGGGCGCCGCGGACCGGAGACGAAGATCTCGACCAGCGCCTCGAGCTCCTCGATGCGACGGTGGACCTGGAACTCGGGGAGGCCGCGCGGGCCCTCGAGGTGGCGGTGCGGCTGCGTCGCGCGGCCGGCGCCGACGAGGCCCTCGCCCTCGAGGCGCGGATCGTTCGGGCCGCGGCCCTCGATGCCCTCGGAGATCGCGACGAGGCCATCGAAGCCCTCGCTGCCCTCGGCCCGGAAGTCGTCGACGCCCTCACCTCCCTCGGCGGACCGAGGCTCCGGGGGCTCGCGGAAGAGGCCCAAGAGACCCAAGAGACCCAAGAAGACGCCGACGCGGAAGAAACGGGGTCGCCATGAAGAAGGTCGTGATCCACGGAGCTGGGGGCTACGACCGGTTGCGCTTCGAGACCCATCCGGACCTGACGCCGGGTCCCGGCGAGGTGCGGGTCGCCGTGGCCTACGCTGGCGTGAACTTCGCGGACTGCGTCGTGCGTCTCGGCCTCTATCAATCGGCGAAGGACTTCGTCGGCTGGCCCATCACCCCCGGCTTCGAGGTCTCCGGCGTCGTCGACGCGGTCGGAGAGGGCGTCAAAAGCCCAGCGGTCGGCGACGAGGTCGTCGCGGTGACGCGCTTTGACGGCTACGCATCCCAGGTGGTGGTCTCGACGGAGCGGGTCTTCCCCATCCCCGAGCCCCTGACCCTGGCCGAAGCGGCCGCGTTCCCGGCGGTGCACCTGACGGGCTGGTACGCCCTGTCCATGCTCGCCCATCCCCGGAAGGGTGAAGACATGCTGGTGCACTCGGCGGCCGGCGGCGTTGGCAGCGTGCTGACCCAACTGGGCAAGATCCTCGGCTGCCGGGTCGTCGGCGTGGTCGGCCAGAGCCACAAGATCCCCCACGTCGAGGCCCTCGGCGCCGACGCCGTCATCGACAAGTCGCGACAAGACCTCTTTCGCCGCGCCGAAGCCGAGGCCCCGGATGGCTACGGCGTCATCCTCGACGCCAATGGCGTCGCGACGCTCAAGGCGAGCTACGACCACCTCGCCCCCGGCGGGCGCCTCGTCGTTTACGGCTTTCACACCATGTTCAGCCGCAACCGCGGCAAGACGAGCCTGCCCAAGCTCGCCTGGGGTTGGCTGCGCACGCCTCGCTTCGACCCCCTCGCCATGACCAACGACAACAAGAGCGTCCTCGCCTTCAACCTCAGCTACCTCTTCGACCGCAACGACATCCTGACCGACGCGTGGAATGACCTCAGCGGCTGGCTCGCCGAGGGCCGCCTCGCCCGCCCCGTGGTGAAGGTCTACCCCGCCGCCGACGTCGCCGAGACGCACCGGGCCCTCGAGTCGGCGGGAACCGTGGGCAAGCTGGTCTTGGCGTTCTGACCTCGCCAGGTGCCCCGCGTTTTGCGCATGGGTCTCCGCGTTCCTGTTAGAGTCAGGCGGTGCCCCGGCTGATCATCTCGGTTGTTCTATTGGTCGCGTCCGCGGCGTGCGACGGAGATCCAGGAGCTCCCGACGCAGATGCAGACGCCGGCGGCGATGCGGCGGTGGACGCGGCGCCCCCCGATGACGGTGTCGCCGACCCATTGCCCCCTTCCCCCCCGGTGCTGACGCCGTGCCCCGAGGGGACCGTCGAGCGTCTGCGCGAAGGTGCGCCGACCGAGTGCTGGCCCATCGCCGAGCCCGCCTGCGTCGGGGAAGAGGTGCGCTACCTCGGCGAGACGACGTGCGGTTCCGTAGGCAGCGCCTGCCCTTCGGGAGACTTCCCTGACGATGTGCCCGCCGGGGCGGTCTTCGTCTTGGCGGGGGCGACGGGGGGTGATGGCAGCCTCGGTTCGCCCTTCGGCACGGTCGCGGCGGGCATCGCGGCGGTAGGCCTCGGCCAGACCGTCGTCATCGGTCGGGGCACCTACGACGAAGTACTGTCCATAGGACGGTCGGTCACGCTCCGGGGTGTTTGCGCTGCGGAGACGATCTTGACGTCGTCGTCGGCGAGCACCGCCGACGGCATCCTGAACGTCACGGGCGGTACGGTCACTCTCCGCGACCTCTCGTTTCGAGATGCGCTGCGGGGCGGCGTCGTCGTCACCGGGTCCGGGACCATGGCGCACCTCGAGGGGCTGCTCATCGACGCCACCTCATCATTTGGCGTGTACGTCGATGGGTCGGCGAGGGCGACCATCGACGGTCTGGTGTTTCGTGATGTCGCCACGGATACCGCTGGTGGGCTCTACGGTTCGGGGCTGGTTGTCGATACGTCGGGGGAGGTGACGGCGTCTCGGGTTGTCGTCGAGCGGGCGCATTCCGCTGGCATCAACGTGCTCGGGGGGGCGAAGCTGACCGTCGACCGGCTCGTCATCCGTGACATCGAGGCCAATAATCGCGGCGATGGTGGGCGCGGCCTCAGCATCAAAGGCGGATCGGTGGTCGATGTCGACCGCCTTTGGATCGAGCGAACGCTGGAGATCGCGGTCGAAGTTCGCGACGTCGACACCGTGGCCACCGTGCGCCGGGCCGTCATCGCCGATACGCGCCTCGACCCTTCTGGGTTGAGCAGCCGCCCGTTTTCCATTTTCGGTGATTCGCGAGTGACCCTACGGCAAGTCGTCGTGGAGAGATTCGGCGATACCGGGGTCTTCGTTTCGACCGGGGCGACCGTGGACGCCGAGGACGTCGTGGTTCGCGAGGCTCGGGGTCACGGCGACGGTGACTTCGGCCGCTTCGTCGAGGTTCAGCGCGGGGCGAGTTTCACGGGGCGGCGCTTGCGCTTCGAAGACGGCAAAGACGCGGGCCTCGCGGTGACCGATGAGGGCACGCAGGTCGTCATCGAGGATCTCCACCTCGAGGGTCTCACCGGGCGCATCTCGGACGGTGCCTTTGGCCGCGGGATCAACGTGCAGTTCGGCGGGTCCCTCGAACTCCGCCGCGCCGCGATCATCGACACCCGCAACGTGGCCGTCCTAGTCGACTCCTCTTCATTCATCGCCGAGGACGTCGACGTCCGTGGGGTCACTCCCGTCGACGGCACCCGGCGTGGTCGGGGCTTCAGCATTCAGTTCGGGGCGTCGGCGAACCTGGTGCGGGTTCGGGCCGACGATACCTTCGACCTCGGCCTCTTCGCCGGGGGGGACGGGACTGACGTCGTGGCTGAGGATCTCACGGTACGCCGGATCACGGCGCCGCTCTGCCCGACGGGGGAGAGCTGCAGCGTCGATCCTGGAGGCATCGGCGTCGGCGTCTACGAGGGAGCGCGATGCAACGTCACCCGCATCGACGTCTCAGAAGCGTCGCTCTGCGGTGTTCACGTCGCCGCCCGCGGCGAGCTCGACCTCGCCGGAGGGCACATCCGCGATAGCGCCATCGGTGCCTGCGTTCAGATCGACGGATACGACATCAGCCGTCTCGACTCGGTGCGTTTCGAGGGCAACGTCATCCCCCTCGAAGCCACGAGCCTGCCGGTCCCGCCGGCGAGCATGACCATCAGCATGTAGCTGGGCCCGGCGCGTTCCGTTCTCTCGTCAGCCGTTCGCCTTGGCGAAGGCCCCCATGAGCTCCGCGAGCTTCTCTGCGCCCTCGATGCTCATCGAGTTGTAGAGGCTGACACGCATCCCGCCGACCGAGCGGTGGCCCTTGATGCCCATGAGCTCCGCCGCGGCGGCCTCCTCGACGAAGACCCCTTCGAGCTCTTCCGTCGGCAGGCGGAAGACGACGTTCATCACGGAGCGCGAGGCCTCTTCGACGGGGCACCGGTAGAAGTCTGGAGCCGCGGAGATCGCATCGTAGATGAGCCCAGCCTTCTTGCGGTTCCGGCGCTCCATCTCTTCGAGGCCGCCTTGGTCCGCCATCCAGGCCAGCACGTTGCGCATCATGTAGATGGCGAAGGTCGGCGCCGTGTTCTGGAGCGAGTCGGCTTTCTCGATGGTGCGGTACTGGAAGATCGACGGGATGTCCCTGCGGCCTTTCTCGATGAGCTCGTCCTTGATGATCACCAGGGTGACCCCGGGGATGCCGAGGTTCTTCTGGGCCCCGGCGTAGATGAGGTCGGCCTTCGAGACGTCCATCGGCTGCCAGCAGATGTCGCTCGACATATCGAGGATCAGCGGCACGTCTCCGGTGTCCGGGAAGTCGAAGAACTGCGTGCCGTAGATCGTATTGTTCGTGGTCAGGTGCAGGTAGGCCGCGTCCTTGGCCATGGCGATCTCGTCGAGGGCCGGCACCCGCGTATGCTTGCCGTCATCGCCGGCGGTATTCGCCGCCTCCCGGGCCTCGCCGACGAGCTTCGCCTCGGCGACCGCCTTCTCGCCCCAGGTTCCTGTCACGACGTAGTCCGCCGTCGTCCCCGGGTGCAGCAAGTTCATCGGCACGATGGCGAATTGCCCCCGGGCGCCCCCTTGCATGAAGAGGGTCGAGTACCCGTCGGGGATCTCGAGCAAATCTCGGAGCAGCTTCTTCGTCTCGGCGTGCACCGCCATGTACGAAGGCTTCCGGTGGCTGTGCTCGAGGATGCCGATGCCGGTGCCCTGATAATCGAGCAAGTCGCCCTGGGCGCGCTTGAGGGCGGGGACGGGCAGGGTGGCGGGACCGGGGGCGAAGTTGAAGACGCGATGGGCCATGGGCCGGGAGGGTAGCGCCCCCCGGGACGGGGGGCACCCTCCTCGTCACCGCCCGGTCAGGGTCGCCGGGGCAGGCAGCACCGGAGTGCGCGCACCCCGCCGCAGGAGACGGTGGAGTCGGCGCGGGTGCCTCGGGGGCACGGCGTGAACTGGACGACGCACATGCCGCCCGCCATTTCGCAGTCGGTCGCGGGGGCCGGGCACGTGCCCGCGGTGCCACTGCTGTCGGTGCAGGATTCGCCGGCCGGACAGCCGGCGGTGTCGCAGCAGTAGGTGGGGCGCACGCCGGCGATGCAAGTGCCGCTGACGCACATCAGGCCCTGAGTGCAGTCACAGTTGTTGCGGCACCGGCCGGTGGTGCCCGCGTCGGCGGAGGCGTCCGAGCCCCCCGCGTCGGTGGAGGCGTCCGTGCCGCCGCCACCGTCCGTGCCGCCACCGTCCGAGCCCCCCGCGTCGGTGGAGGCGTCCGTGCCGCCGCCACCGTCCGTGCCGCCACCGTCCGTGCCGCCGCCGTCCGTGCCGCCACCGCCAGAGTCTCGGGCGGCGTCCGGGGTGGAGCTGTCACTGGCGGGGGTGCCGTCGTCGCCGCAGGCGCCTGTGAGGCCGAGGGAGAGGACGAGAAGGAAAGTCGCGAAAGTCGAATAGTTCATGGGCGAAGAATAGCAGGTCGGTCTCAGGCGCGTCTCCGGTCTGGGCAGGGCGCACCCCACGTCTCTTTACCAGGTGGCCTCGCGCTCTACGCTGTTGCGCAAGACCGCGCGGCCAGCGAGGGCGACCCAGGCGATGATCACTGCGACGACGGCGATCGAGAACCAGTCGTAGAAGTAGCTATAGGCCAGGACGACGGCGCCGCCGAGGGCGCCAATGGCAAGGTTCTCCCACCGGTTCCCGGTGTAGGTGGCCCGGCGGCGGCGGCGGTGGCGTCGCGGTCGTACGAGGAGCGTAAAGATGACACCCGCGGCCAGCGGCAGCGTCGCCACGACGAAAATCGCATCTAGGACCCAGAGGGGGGATGAGAGCCGAGCGTCCGGTGTCAGAAAGCCACGCCAGAAGGACCGCGGGCGGGCGTCCGCGCCGGCTACCGCGAGGAGGGCCGCGGCCTCGGCGGCGGTGACGTCTTCGAGGGGCTTGGGCCGGCCGGCCGAGCTCGAAGTCGCGTCGCGCAGATCGCGCCCCGGGTACACCTCGCCGCAGTGCGGACAGCGCACGGCGGTGTCGCTCATCTGGCGAGAGCACGAGGGGCAGGGTGAGGGCACGGTCGTAACCGGGTGGGCGTGGAGAGCGGCTGAAGAGCCTAACACGCGACTTTCGTTGTGCCGGTCCTCGCCATCCAGGCGACGGAACCACCTTCGGTGAGCTTCGAGATGGTGGCGCCGTCGCGGTCGTCGGCGACGAGGTAGCCCGTTTCTCCCTCTTCCCAGGAGAACGAGGTGTTCATCTCGTTCGTGACGATGACGCCGCCCCCTGGGCTCAGGGCTACCCAGGTGATATCGGCCTGGAGCTCGCCGTCGAGGTGCCACCGGTAGGTCAGGTCCGGTTCGAGGCGCGCGACGTAGGGGCAGCGTTCCAATCCGGCAGTCGTCCGCGAGAGGGTGTTTCCGATGTCGAGTTGGCCGGCGTATTCGCCCGAGACGTAAGCCCCCGCTCCGTCGACGACGATGTCCGAAGCCGTCGAGATGTTGGTGGAGCCGAGCCGGAGGGCGTGGAGCAGGGCTCCGGTGCCGCGGTACCGAACGGCACCATCGGTGTCGGTGCTGAGCAGAACGGTGCCGCGACAGGAGGTCCCGTCGATGACCGCGCCCGACAGGGAGGCGACCAGGTACCGGTTCCCGGCGGAGTCGAGGGCGAAGTCGCGAACGTAATCCGACCCGGTGGGGTTGGGCCGGGTTTGGGCCGTGGAGACGACGCTGACGAGGAAGCCGCCCGACGAGGCGGCGGCGCGGACCTCGCAGTCTCCGACGCACGTTTGGATGATGTCTCCGGAAAGTGTCGCGACCTCGACCCTCGCGGTCCCGCGACCGCTGATGCTCAGCGAGGGCCTCAGGTCATCATTGGCGTCGGTCCCGCCATCCACGGGGGGGCCGCTCGTCCGTGAATCCAGCGTCGAGCGCGGTGTCGGCATCGGACGGGGTGCTGGTATCGCCGGCGGGGGTGAACGGTCCGGAATCGCTGGCCGCCAGCATCGGGGACGATGCTGCGTTCTCGTTCGTTGCAGCCGGCCAAGAAGGAGGCGAGGAGAGAGAGAGCAAGAAGGGCTGCCGCCGCACGTCCGGGAATCGCTCGGTGGATCATGGGCGCCGCAGACGGAACGAACGCTCCGATAATTCAGAGAAAAGTCACGAGCTGCTCGAGGGCTACGCTGGCGCCCAGGTCGGACC
>QMMC01000235.1 GCA_003647065.1 Deltaproteobacteria bacterium
CGGGAACGGGAACGGGAACGGGAACGGCGCCGGAAACGGAAGCGGGAACGGGAACGGCGCCGGAAACGGAAGCGGGAACGGGAACGGGAACGGGAACGGGAACGGCGCCGGAAACGGAAACGGAAGCGGGAACGGCGCCGGAAACGGAAACGGAAGCGGGAACGGAAGCGGGAACCGACACCGACACGAAATCCGAAACGGTCAAACTGCGCATCATCGCGGGTGCGGCCCTCCGCTTGCTCGCCCAAGAAACCGGCATCGATTTCACGGGCAGAGCGAGCCGCAACCCGCCCTCATGGGCGCGTTCGAGCCGCCCGGAGCGCCCCCAGCACCGAGACCGAGATCGCAACCGAGATCGCAACCAGGATCGCGACCAGGATCGCAACCAGGATCGCGGCCCGGCGGACAGCCAGGCTCGCGGGCGCACCGACCAAGACGGCGTCGACCTCTTCCTCCCGGTCGGCAAGGCCGGAGGCATTCGGCCCGGGGACATCGTCGGCGCGCTCACCAACGACCTCGGCGTGAACCGCGAGCAGATTGGCCGCATCACCATTCTCCCGCACAAGACCTTCCTCCGTGTTGATTCGGACCTCGCCAGCCGCGTGCTCGAGGGCCGGGCGGAGATTCGACTCCGGGGCCGCGGGGTACCCGTCACGAAGGCGCACTCCGGCGAACAGCCGGACCGGGGGCCGGGACCTCAGAAGCGTCCTTTTGCCCAAGGGGGCAAGAAGCCGCCGATGCGCAAGGACGGCCCGGCGCGACGTTTTCGCCCGAAGAACCGCTGAGCTAGCGGGGAATCTGGTAGACCGGCGTCCATGCCGGACGACGCGATCGACCCGATCGAAATGCCCCCGCCGGAGCGGGGCATCTACTGCAACCGAACGCTGAACCTGCGCTCCCTCCGCGCGGTCGGCTTCGACATGGACTACACGCTCATCCACTACCGCCCGGAGGAGTGGGAACTGCGCGCCTACGAGCACCTTCGGGGCCGCCTCGTCGAGCGGGGGTGGCCGGTCGGTGACCACCAGTTCGACGCTCAGCTGATCACCCTCGGCCTCATCGTCGACCTCGAGCTGGGGAACGTCGTCAAGGCCAACCGCTTTGGTTACATCAAGAAGGCGATGCACGGCACCCGAGTGCTGCCCTACCCCGAACAGCGCAAGGCTTACTCCGGGGAGCACGTCGACCTCCGCGAAGACCGCTGGGTGTTCATGAACACCCTCTTCGGCCTCTCCGAGGGATGCATGTTTCTGCAAGTGGTGGACCTCTACGAGGAGGGCCTCATTCCAAACGTGCACAGCTACCGGGACCTCTACCGCGCCGTCCGCGAGAGCCTCGACGAGACCCACATGGAAGGCGAACTGAAGGCGGAGATCGCCAGAAACCCGACTCGCTTCGTCGTCGAGGACCCCGAGTTGCCACTCGCATTGCTCGACCTCAAACACGCCGGCAAGAAGCTCCTGCTCATCACCAACTCGGAGTGGACGTACACGCGCGACATGATGCGCAGCTGCTTCGACGCCCATCTGCCCGGCGACATGACCTGGCGGGACCTCTTCGACGTGAAGATCGTCGGTGCGCGCAAACCTGGCTTCTTCGGAAGCCGGGCGTCGCTTTTCCAGGTCGTCGACGAAGAGGGGCTGCTCCGCCCGGCGCGCAGCATCGAGGACGGCGGCATTTACCTCGGGGGCAACGCGAGCCTCGTCGAGGAGTACCTAGGCACGCCCGGCGACGACATCATCTACTTCGGCGACCACATCTTCGCCGACGTCAACGTGTCCAAGTCCATGCTGCGGTGGCGCACGGGCCTCGTCGTCCGGGAGCTCGAAGATGAAGTCCGAGCGATCGAGGAGTTCAAACCGAAGCAGCGCCAGCTTCAGGAGTTGATGGACGACAAGGTCCGGATGGAGCACCGCTTCAGCGAACTGCGCATCCAGCTTCAGCGCCTGCGCAAGCGGTACGGGCCCAAGCCGGCCCAGAGCGCCGCAGACCTCGAAGCCGGGATGAAGGCGCTACGTACCAGGCTCGTCGCCCTCGACGGCAAGATCGCCCCCCTCGCCAAGGAAGCCGGCGAGCTCATGAACGCGAACTGGGGCCTACTCATGCGCACCGGAAACGACAAGAGCCACCTCGCGCGGCAGATCGAGCGTTACGCCGACATCTACACCAGCCGGGTGTCGAACCTGCTTCTCCACACTCCGTTCATCTATGCCCGCTCTCCGCGAGGTAGTCTGCCCCACGACAGCGGCCCCGAGGGCGGCGTCTGATAGGTTGCTGAAGCCATGATCGAGATCCTGCAAAGCCCCGAAGCGTGGATCGCCCTCATCTCCCTGACGGTCCTCGAGATAGTCCTCGGGATCGACAACATCGTGTTCATCGCGGTGCTCACCGACCGGCTCCCGGTCGAGAAGCGTCAAAGGGCGTATCGCATCGGCCTCATCGCGGCGATGGGCAGTCGCATCGGTCTACTCCTCGCGATGAACTGGATCATGCATCTGCACGCCGAGCTCTTCCGCGTCTTCGGTCACGCGATCTCGGGGAGGGAGCTGATCCTCCTCGGCGGCGGGATATTCCTGATCGGCAAGAGCGCCCACGAGATCTACGAAAACGTCGAAGGTGAAAACGAAGAAGACCTCGAAGGCCTGGGCAAGAAGAAGGCGACGATGTTCAGCGTCGTCAGCCAGATCATGGTCCTCGACATCATCTTCTCCCTCGACTCGGTCGTGACCGCCGTCGGGGTCGCGAAACACGTCGAGGTGATGGTCACGGCGATCGTGATCGCGGTCATGGTCATGCTGATATTTGCCAAGCCCGTCGGAGACTTCGTCAACGCGAACAAGTCGATGAAGATCCTGGCCCTCGCCTTCCTCCTGCTCATCGGCGTGCTCCTGACCGCCGAGGCCTTCGAGCAGCATGTCGACAAGGGCTACATCTACTTCGCCATGGGCTTTGTCTTCATCGTCGAGCTCCTGAACATGCGGGCCACCAAGAAGAAGGCGGCCCTACAGGCGGTCAATCCGCCGGCCCCGACGCCGCCCGAGTGAGCTGAAATCGCGGGTCGGCTTGCCCCACGCTGGGGACTATGGAAATTGGCCCTTCCATGCACACGGCTGTCGACGCGATGAAGTCACGGCTGACCCAGATCGACGACCTCCGCCGGGCGGCGTCGGTCCTCGAATGGGATCAGCAAACCCTCATGCCCGCGGGAGGTGCCGTGGCCCGGGGCCGGCAGCTCGCCACGCTCCGGCGCCTCGCCCACGACCTCGAAACGACCGACGAAACCCTGCGCCTCGTGGACGCCGCCGGGCGTGAGACCGACGGCCGGGATCCCGGCGACCCCGACCGCGCCCTCTACCGTGTCGGGGCCCGAAAGGTCGCCCGCGCGCGCTACGTGTCGAGCGAACTCGTGGGCGAACTCGAAACGCATCTGTCCGCGAGCTACGACGCTTGGACTCGGGCTCGACCCGCCGCGGACTTCGACGCCATGCGGCCCTATCTCGAGCGGACCGTCGAGCTGAGCCGCCGCTGGGCCGAGTCCTTCCCAGACGCAAACCACCCCGCCGACCCGGCGATCGCCGAGAACGACCCCGGCATGGACGTCGCCCAGGTTCGGGCCCTCTTCGCGGACCTGCGCAAAGAACTGGTACCCCTGGTCACGGAAATCGGGAAAGCGCCCGCGCCCGACACGTCGTTCCTCGTGAAGGACTACGACGTAGACGCCCAGCTCGCTTTCGGCCGGGAGGTCGTAGAACTCCTCGGTTACGACTTTCAGCGGGGACGGTCCGATCTGACCCACCACCCCTTCATGACGAAGTTCGGTAACGGTGACGTGCGAATCACCACCCGGGTGCAGAAGAACGACCTGACCGACGCGCTCTTCAGCACGATCCACGAATGCGGCCACGCGCTCTACGAGCAAAACATCGACGCGTCCTTCGATGGGACGCCCCTCGATAACGGGACCAGCTCGGGAGTACACGAGAGCCAGTCGCGGCTCTGGGAAAACATCGTGGGTCGGAGCCACGCTTTCTGGGAGCACATGCTGCCGGTGGCACGAGCGCGTTTCCCGGAGCAGCTCGGCGACGTTTCCGTAGACGCATTCCATCGAGCGATCAACCGGGTGGAGCCCTCTCTCATCCGGACCGACGCCGATGAGGTCACCTACAACTTGCACGTCATGATCCGCTTCGATCTCGCGACGGCCCTCCTCGAAGGCGAGCTCTCGGTAAAGGACCTCCCCGAGGCGTGGAACGCTCGCTACCAGGCAGACCTCGGAGTCACAGCGCCTTCGGCGACGGACGGGGTCCTCCAAGACGTTCACTGGTACGTTGAGAAGATCGGCGGTCTCTTTCAGGGCTATACCCTCGGCAACGTGATGAGCGCGCAGTTCTACGATGCCGCATGTCGGGCCGACTCTTCGATCCCAGCGCGCATCGGTACCGGCGACTACGCCCCCCTGCGCCGGTGGCTGGTGGACAATCTCTACCGCCACGGCAGCGTCTACGATCCCAACGACCTCGTTCAGAGGGCCACCGGCGAGGCCCTCTCCATCGCGCCTTTCGTCCGTTACTTGAAGCGGAAGTTCGGTAATCTCTACTCCCTCGAGTTCGAAAGCCCCGCGGGGGCGTGACGAACTCGTAACGAACCAGACAAGACCGGCCAGCCCGGTCACCATTGTTCCCATGCGCCTCGCACACCTCCTCGGTCCTGATCTCAGGGACACGCTCGCGCAAGAGCCCGAGTCGTTGGTGGAGGCCCTCGACGAGTTCCACCCAGAGGACGTAGCGGAGATCCTCGACGATCTCGATATCGTCGACGCCGTCGCGCTGATGCGGGTGCTTCCCGACGACTACGCCGCCGACATTCTCGAGCGCCTCGAGCCCGACCGACAGGTCGACATCCTCAAGCACCTCGGAGCAAAAGACTCGATCCCGGTGTTCGCCGAGATGGCGCCCGACGACCGCGTCGACCTGGTCCAGGATCTACCGCTCGCCCTCAGCGAACAGCTCCTCGAACTGCTCGAGGAGCAGGACCCGGAGGCTGCAGAGGAGACCCGCGAGCTCGGGACTCACGACGAGGAGACCGCCGGCGGCATCATGACGCCCGACGTCGTGGCCCTGGGCCCCGAGACGAAGGTCTGGAAGGCTATCGAAGAGGTTCGACGCCTCAGCCGAGAAGGCGAAGTCGAAACGATCAGCTACGTCTACGTCACGGCCTTCAAGGGTCAACTCGTCGGAGTGCTCTCACTCCGCGACCTCATCCTCGCGGACCCCAGCAAGACGCTGAAAGACGTGATGAGGGAGAACGTCGTTCGCGTCGAGATCGACGCCGACCAGGAGTACGTCGCTCGCACCATCGCCAAGTACGACCTCAACGCCGTCCCCGTCGTAAACGAACACGGAGTGCTCCGGGGGGTCGTCACCGTCGACGACGTGGTCGACGTCATGGTCGAAGAAGCGACCGAAGACGCCCAGAAGATGGGCGGCGTCGTGCCGCTCGAGGAGGGCTATTTCTCGACGGGCTTCGGGGAGTTCATCTGGAAGCGCGCCGTGTGGCTGGTGATCCTCTTTGGCGGCCAGCTCCTGACCGCCACGGTCATGGAGAAGCACGAGATGACCATGGCCACCCTCGCGGGCCTGGTGGTCTTCATCCCCCTCATCATCGCGACCGGCGGCAACTCGGGCGCCCAGAGTTCGACCCTCATCATCCGAGCCCTCGCCCTCGGCGAGATGACCCCGAGCGACTGGACGCGGGTCCTCGTCCGCGAGTTGGGCATCGGCCTCTCCATCGGCGTAGTCCTCGGAGGAGTCGGCTTCGCCCGAGCCTGGCTCGTCGGCGATGACGCGAGCCTGCAGTTGGCTATCACGGTGACCCTGTCGATCACGGCGGTAACCACCCTCGGAACGACCCTCGGCTCCCTCCTGCCTCTCCTGATCCGGCGCCTCGGCTTCGACCCCGCCGTGAGCTCGACGCCCTTCATCGCGAGCCTGGTCGACGTCTTCGGCCTGGTCGTCTACTTCGCGATCGCCCAGACCGTCTTCTCGATGACCTTCTAGTCGGCAAGAAGGCGGTGCGGCGCCCCAGGCGACGTAGAGCTGGATTGCCGACTAGTCGGCAAGAAGGCGGTGCGGCGCCCCAGGCGACGTGCCATTTCTTGACCACACCCAGCTCGAAGTGTGAGCCTTTCTTCAGGAATCTTCCGAGTCACGCAGAAGAGGGAGCGGCATGTCTTCAAATAGTGAAGTGTTCAAGAATCCGTGGGCAGCGATCGCGGCAGGGGTCGTCGTGGTGGCCATCGTGGGCATGCAGTATCTTACTTTGACGGCCCTCGTAGCTCAGTCCGAAGCGACGGCGCAGATGATCGATGCTGCAAATTCCAGCCGGAGTATGGAAATCACCGGACTGCGAACGCGGCAGCAAATCATCCTCGCCGAGGTACGGCAGCTGAATGAGACGGCTGCGAACGCCCACCAAGCAGCCGAAGCCGCAGCCGCAGCCACGGCAGCAGCGGCAGCCGCGCCGACCGAAGAAGAATGACGTAGCCCCGCGAACGGCGGCTCTCGTTCAGGCCATCGTCGCAGCGAGAACCTGCGGAATCTTCACCAGGTCCTCGTCGGGCAGGTACTGGGTGTCGCTGCTCGCCGCGCAGGCGCTCTCGATTTGTGCCGGTGTGCGCGCGCCTACGAGTGCGCAGCGCACGAGGCTGTTGGCGAGCACGTAGCGTAGCGACGCCTCCGCCAAGGACGCGACTTCCCCATGGACGAGGAAGCGCAGCTTGTCGACTTGGCGGATGCGCGCCCGGAGCGCTTGAGCGCTCCAGCGATCGCGACGGTGATCCGTCCGGGGAAAGCTCCGATACTCGGCCCAGCGACCGGCGAGCAGCCCATACATCAAGGGCGAACGCGCGATCACGGAAGCCTCCGCCTTTGCGATGTCCGCCGCGAGGTCGTGCAGGTCGTCGCTGGCGAGGATGTTGTAAGTCATGCAGAGCACATCGGCGCCCGCTTCGAGGGCCAGCCGGGCGCCCTCTGGCGTGCTGACCGACGCGCCCCAGGAGCCGATCTTCTCCTCCTTCTTCAGCTCGTCGACGAGCTCCCGCCAATCGTCACGCTCCCAAAGCTCGCCTTTGGGCTCATGCAACAACCAGACGTCGATGCGGTCGGTCTGAAGACGCTCGAGGGACCGGTCGAAGTCGGCGCGAAGCGCGTCCTTGGTCGTATCGAGGTCGAGGGCGCCGTCATTCCAACGGGCCCCAGCCCGGGCGATGACCTGAACCTCATCCCGGCCG
The DNA here is from genome assembly GCA_003647065.1 of Deltaproteobacteria bacterium. Lineage (GTDB taxonomy): Bacteria > Myxococcota_A > Polyangia > Polyangiales > B10-G4 > B10-G4. The sequence continues at coordinate 7,289 of QMMC01000235.1, forward strand.
TGCTCGGCCATAACCTCACCGATGACCCTCTCCGACGCGCCGTCTCCCCAGAGGGGCGATGTATCGAAGGTTGTCACCCCGAGCTCGAGGGCCCTCCTGGCCACCCTTGCGGCGCGCTTGTGGTCACTCCGGCCGTAGGCGTCCGAGGCGAGGCCCCAGGTCCCGAGGCTCACTTCCGATAACTCGACGTCGGTCGTGCCTACCCTGCGCGTCTTCATCCGCGGCACGATAGCGCATATGCTCCGGCATTCCTCGTGATGCGTATCACCGAGCTCTATCTCTACCCGGTCAAGTCGTGCCGCGGAATTGCCGTCTCCTCGGTGCGCGTCGGACGCCGGGGTCCCGCCGGCGACCGGCGCTTCATGGTCGTCGACCGGGCCGGGGAGTTCATCACCCAACGGCAGGAGCCTCGTCTGGCATTGGTCGACGCGGCCTTCGCTGGGGACAGACTCGTCCTTTCGACCGGGCATGAAGAGATAACCGTGCCTCGGGCACCGACCGATGGACCAGAGGCCTCGGTTCGGGTCTGGGGCAGCAAAGTACGAGCGATCGAAGTTGCCGATGGCTCATCCTTCTTCACCACCCACCTCGAACGGCCGGCGCGCCTCGTCTACATGCCTGACGAGTCCGAGCGCGCCGTGAATCCCGAGCGCAGCCTCCCGGGGGACATCGTCTCGTTCGCCGATGCCTATCCGCTGCTCTTGATCTCTCAGGAATCCCTAGACGGGCTCAATGCCCGCTTGGCCGAGCCTCTCACCATGTCACGCTTCCGGCCCAACGTCGTCATCGGGGGAGGCGTCGCCCACGGAGAAGATGACCTCGAGTCGTTCCGCATGGGCAAGATGACCTTTCGCAACGTCAAACCATGCGAACGTTGCAGCATGACCAGCGTCGATGCCTCGACGGCAAAGCGCGGGAAAGAACCTCTCCGGACCCTCGGGACCTACCGCAAGTGGGATGGCCAGGTCTGGTTCGGCACCAACTTGATCCACGACGGCGAGGGTGAACTCGCCGTCGGAGACCCTGTCACCCCCTTCTGAGTCACCATGGACGTGCACACCCTCACCGCTCGCGAACTCAAGGCTCACTTCGACCGGGGCGAGCTCTCGTCCGTCGAGATCGTCGAGGCCCTCTACGCCCGAGGCGACGAGGTCGACTCGCGGGTGAACGCCTTCGTGCACCGCTTTCGAGACCGCGCCCTCGAGGAAGCCAAGGCCGCCGACGAGGCGAAGGATCGCGGGGAGGACCTCGGCCCTCTGCACGGGCTCCCGATCTCCGTCAAAGAAAACATCGACACCCGGGGGGTGCCGTCGAGCCTCGGAATGAAGGCGCGCCTCGGATCCGCCGCCACCGCCGATGCCGTGACCGTGCGCGTAGCCCGGGAGGCCGGCGCCATCGTGCTCGGCAAGACGAACGTCCCCCAGACGCTGCTCTCTCCACTGGAGACGACGAACCACATCTGGGGTGCGACGAACAACCCGTGGGCGTTGACCCACGGCCCCGGTGGCTCGAGCGGCGGTGAAGGTGCAGCCATCGCCAGCGGACAATCGTGCCTCGGCATCGGCACCGACATCGGAGGTTCGATCCGTTTCCCGGCAGGATTCTGCGGAGTCGCGGGCATCAAGCCAACCCTCGACCGGTGGTCGAACGTGGGCTCACGGACTGCGATCGTCGGCCAGGAGGTGATCCGGTCTCAGATCGGCCCCGTCGCTCGGACCGCCGCCGACGTATCGTTTTTACTACGCGCCCTCGACGCTACGAAACACGCGGCCTACGACCCGACGGTGGCGCCACTGCCCATCGGCGACCCCGCGGCCGTAGACATCACGAAACTGCGCATCGGCTTCTATGACGACGACGGCTTCTTCCGCCCGGCATCCTCCGTCCGGAGAGCCGTCACCGAGGCTCGAAAGGCCCTCGAAGACGCCGGCGCCGAGCTCGTGCCCTTCGCCCCACCCAACGCCGCCGAGGTGCTCTTTCTCTTCTTCGAAGCAGTCAGCGCCGACGGCGGTGAGACCCTGGACGCGGCCCTCGATGGTGAGCAGATCATCGACCCCCTGAAGCTGGTCCGGCGCGGGACCAAGCTGTCGCCGCGCATGCGTACCGCCGCAGCGCGCACGGCGCGGCTCTTCGGTGAAGAGCGCATGGCCCGGCTCATCGACGCGGTCGGGGCAAAGTCCGTGGCCGAGCTCTGGCGCATCACCGGACGCCGTCGCCAGTATCAGATGGACGCCCACGCAGCTTGGGAGAGCCAGGGCATCGACGCCCTCATCTGCCCCCTGCACCCGACCCCGGCCGTCCCCCAGGGTATGAGCCAGGACTTCACCATGTCCTTCGGTTACGCCGCTCGCTACAATCTGCTCAACCTACCGGCGGGGGTCGTGCCCGTAACCCGCGTCCGCGCGGACGAAACCACGCGCGCCTCGAACCACGACCGCCTCGACAAGCGAGCCGCCGCCGTCGAGGCCCAAAGCCGAGGCCTGCCGGTGCCCGTTCAGGTGGTCGGCCGCAGCTACCGGGAGGACGTCGTGCTCGCGGTCATGCAGGCCATCGAGGACACCGCCCGGCAATCGGCCGAGTTTCCCTGGACTCCCGTCGACCCCTAGAGTTCCGGCGCTCTAGAACTCACCGAGGAGCTGAAGGCCGCCGCCCCCCGGCACCTCGTACGGGGCGAGAGCAACGCTTCGGCCTCCGCCGAGGTCGGCGCGAACTTCGACCTCGCGCTTGAGGACCATGCCGAGAATGAACATCGCCGCGCCGGCGGTCTGGGCCAGGGTCCAGAACGTGAGCCCCATATAGGCATAGCCCGCTCCAGAAGAGGAGCCATCGACTTTGTCGGCCGCGAGTACCAGGGGGCCTACGATGGGGATGGCGAGAGCGCCGTACTCCTCGCCGACACCGATGACGAGGGCCGGCAGATAGGTGGCGCCAAAAAGGATGGCGCCCGTGATGACGAGGCCCTTGTTGACCGTCGTGACAGTCCGCATCGGGACCGGCTCGACCGGCTGGACTGGCTGCTGGTAGGTGGGCTGGGCCTGGGCCTGGGCCTGAGGCTGGGCCCCGTACCCGGTTGGAGCCACGGGCACGGCGGCAGTGCCTTGAGCCTGCACGGGCTGCTCCGCTCCTGCGGCAACAACGCAGTCATCTCCCTGAGCCACCCGCCCGGCCGGGCATGCCGGGGCTCCGGTGCAAAGCGAGGTCTCGGCGCTCCAGGCCTGACCGGGCCAACAGCAACGCCCCTGGGTCTGCTCGTTGGCCACCCTGCCCTCGGCGCACTGAGCCGCGGCGGTCGTCGGTGCGACCAGGGTGGACATGGTGGCAATTCCGACGACGGCGCCGGTGAAAGCGATGGCAGAGGCCCCACGGGCCAAGGATTGGAAGCTGTCCATGGGTGCTATCCTACACGGTGTGAGGGCGTACGAGGTGGCGGAAAGCAACCCGCGTGCCAGGCGAAGTTCGGATGGGATTGGGTGGGCCGCCGCATCGCTCGCGTCTGCGCGTTCACGCCGAGGGAACTGGCGTTCACGGTGCATTCGAGCCCAAGGACCACCGCGGCGCTGACCCATGGCGCCCGAGGCGCCGCGTCAGATGAGCCCGGTCTCTTCAGCGATCGCGCGAGCGACGGGCAGGACCGCGTCCCAGGAGGCGGCGTTGCAGGCGAGGATCCCCCGGAGGTTGAGCATCTCTTCGCCTTGGTAGACGAAGGGCGCGCCGGAGAGCTCCGCGAAACGCCCACCGGCCGCGCGGAGGACGGCCTCGGGGCCGCAGGCGTCCCACTTCGACGACTTCGGCGCCATGATCACGTAGAGGTCCGCAACCCGCTCGGCGAGCATGCCGATCTTGAGCCCGACCGACCCGTGACTCACCTCGGTGGTGATCCCGAGACGCTCGACGAGTCGGTCCGTCGAGGCCGCCCGGTGGGAGCGTGAGACGACG
>QMMC01000236.1 GCA_003647065.1 Deltaproteobacteria bacterium
CGGAGGGCGCCGAGCCGGTCGAGGGGCCGTATTGCTGGTTGCGCCTCGAACGTGACGGCGAAGCGCTGACCGTGGGAGGTTTTTGGCCCTACCACCATTGCCGCGTCGATTGGTGCGGCTATCACGGAGCCTTGGACGAGGAGGACCGCTTTCCGCTCTCCGGTCGTCGTCAGGGCACCGAATGCCCGGATGAACCGATCGCAAAAATTGGTGCGCATGTCTTCGCGGAAGAGTGAGCTCCCGGGAGCGCAAGCACGACACGCCGCCAAAATCGCCACTCGGCGCCGCGATCGCGTACGCGAACAATCAGTGGAAGGCCGCGACGCGTTTCCTCGACGATCCCCATCTCCCTGTCGACAATAACGCGACCGAGAGAGCCCTCCGAGTCGTGGCCCTCGGCCGTAAGAACTTCTGCGGCGCTGGAAGCAAGGCCGGCGGACAGGCCCTCGCGGTCTTGTACTCCCTTATGCGAATCTCGATGGTTTTGTCCCTGCTCTGGCTCAGCGCGTGTGCATCCACTGGGGGCGTGGCCCCGGTGCACGGCGGCGAGGCGCCGGAGCCGACGGGGGTGGACGCCGCAGCAGGCGAGGGCCCGAGCGAGGAGCTGGTGTATGGCGGGGCGCCGCTGCACCCGAGCTGCGTCACGCAGGTGGAGGGTGAAGGGGGCCTGGACATCACCGCGTGCGCGTCGCGCACCGAGGAGGTGCACGAACAGAGCGGGCGGCTGCGGTCGTATCCGCCTCCGATGGATGAGTTTGAGAACGGGGGCCTCGACGAGTACGTCGTGCTGGGCCGCTACGGCGACGGCATCGTCGTGCAGTACGTATTCAATGGAGGGGGCACCGGGAACTTCAGCGGCGTGATGATCCTCGCCCTGCACGGCACCCGACTGACGCGGCTCGCGCGCCTCGAGGGTGCGGGGGGCGACCGGTGCAACGGCGGCCTCACCCGGGCAGAGGTCGTGAGAGAAGGCGACGCCGTGGCGATCGAGTACACCATGAACCTGACGCCGCCTGACGTGCTGGAGCTGTCGGCGGCGGGGCGCGCCCTCGGTATGCGCGCGTACGACGACCTCGAGGCGAGCGCACTGAGCTGCGTCGGCACGGCGACCTATCGCTACGTCGACGGCGATGCGACGCTCGTGGGTGTGCTGCTCGATGAGGCTCCGATCGTAGACCAAGAGGGTTGGACTGAGGACTACCCACGGCAATCGTGTTTCAACGCGCTGGCCAACGAGCGCATCCGTGAGGGCAGCCGACAACTGGGGCCGGCAGAGCTGGAGGCGTTTGCCGAGGCGTTTGGCGCGCGGTGCGGGGCGCCCCCGGCGCCCTGAGTCGGCGCCATCAACGGACATCCCCTCGACATCCGGAGCCTTCTGGCCCAGAGGCCTCTCATGGCAACAGCTGCGTGGAATGGGCGCGTAATCGCCGAGTCCGATACATTCGAAAAAGTCGAAGGGAACATCGTAGATGGCGAACGCAATCGGAACGCCGCTTGGTTCTATTAGGCTGCCAACTCGACGATGAACCCGCCCCCAATCACCCCGCAGACAAGCCGACTCGTTCCCGTCCTCGGCGCACTGGTTTTAGCCACAGTGGCTCCCGCCATCCTCCCGGCCTGCGCCGATTGCCCGTCTGTCGATCCCATTCACACGACGATTCGTGTCCACGTCCCGCACCCGGGCCTCGTGCCGAAGTACTGCACATCGGAGCGCGACGACTCGTGCCGCGAAGCCGGCCACGTCTCCGGCCTTACCTATTCATTCGAGTTTGACCAGCACGCCGAAGGGCGCCTTTGGTGCTCGTACCCTAGTCCGCCGGGCGTGTTCCGAACGTCGCTGTGCGACGACGCCGAGATCTCGACGCCTCAGCCAGCCCAAGGGGCTGCGTCTTCGGAGAAGCGTGAGTTCCATGTCGTCGTTGAAGGGTGCGACCTCGCGACGCTGGCCCAACCGCGACAAGGCGACGCCTGCGCGGTACGGACTCAGTCAAACGGTCTGCCCGTCGATAGCTGTGGCGAGTCGATGTTCTGCCGCTCGAGAGACTCCAGGTGCACGGCGCTTCCCGAAGCATGCGCAATCGACGCCGATTGCACCGGCGTCATGGTCTGCGACGAGACCCATCTGTGCGTGCGCTTCGCCTGCGACACGGACAGCTCCGAATGTGTCTGGCCGGACGAGTGTTTGGATACGTCGGACTGCCAGCGTAGCCATTCGCGATGCAACCCGCGGACAGGGGACTGTCACACGTTCACCTGCGAGACCGGTCGATGTGTCGGCGTCGCGCCGCGCTAGGGCGTGGCGCAGAGGTACTCGAGGGTATTGACGAAGAGGTTCTGGAGCGCCGTCGGCGTCGCAGCCGTCGTGTTCCAGTCGGTCAGCGCGCCACTGCCGACGCCGTTCCCGTTCCAGTAGACGACCATGCCGTTGCCGGTCCCGATGCCTTCTGTGATTTGCAGCTTGCTGGACGTCCCGCCGACCGACGCGAGGCGCACGGCGCCGCCGGTCGGGGTACATCTGTCGTGGTCGGTGGTGGTGGCGGTGAGCGCCTGACCCATGGTGAAGGTCTGGGCTGGCCCGCTCATGATGCCGTGAGTCGCGGCGTCGACGACGATGGCGGTCGAGAAGGGGCCGTCCGAGGGCGACGCGCAGCGAACGAGGCCGGCGAGGGTGCAGTCCGTTGGGCTGCCCAACGAATCGTAGCCGGTGACGATGAGGCGGCCGCCGCGGTTGAGGAACGCGGTGAGCGCGGTGTTTTCGGCAGCGCTCAGCACACGGTCATGCTCGTGGAGGACGACGACGTCGTAGGTCGCCAACGTCGTCGCGTTCGACGAGTGCACGCCGCCCGTGCCGTTGCTGCTCAGCACGTCGAAGGTGTGTCCATTCAGCGTGAAGAGGTTCTGGATGTTCGCGTCCGTGAACTGGGTCTCCTGGCTGATGAGGCCCCAGTAGCAGCCGGCGAAGACTCCGCAGCGCCCGGGGGGGCTGGTGCATACGTCGGACGTGCAGTCGCTCGCCGCGCCGCAGCGCTGGCGGTCGGCACACCTGGGGCAGGCGTCGGGGCCACCGCAGTCCGTGTCCGTCTCTCCGCCGTTTCGGGCGCCATCGGTGCAGGTCGGAACCTGGCAGACGCCGCCCGTGCAGACGCCGCTCTGACAATCCGCGGCGCCGGTGCAGGTGAGCCCGTCCATGCAGGCGAGACAGCTGCCGCCGCCGCAGTCGAGGTCGGTCTCGGCGCCGTTCAGGACGCCGTCGCCGCAGCCCGGGGCGTTGCAGGTGCCGGTGGGCCCGTCGCAGATGTTGGAGGTGCAGTCCGCCGCGACCCCACAGGCGCCGCCGGTTCCGCAGCCGCCGCAGAGCGTGCCGCCGCAGTCGGCGTCGCTCTCGTCCTGGTTCTGCACTCCGTCCATGCACGAAACGCAGAGGCCAGTCTCGCAGGTCCCTCCGGTGCAGTCCGTGCCGACGATGCACATCTCGCGATCGTCGCACGTGTCACAGAGCCCACCGCCGCAGTCGACGTCGGTCTCCTCGGCGGTCTGGACGCCGTCCATGCAGGACACGCAAGCGCCGGACACGCAGCGCATGCCGCTGCAGTCGGTGTCGATGAGGCACGAGAACATGTCTGGGCAGCCGTCGCAGTTGGGGCCTCCGCAGTCGGTGCTGGTCTCTTCCTGGTTCAGGGTGCGGTCCATGCACGTCGACGCGGTGCAGGTGCCGGCGTCGCAGATGCTCGACATGCAGTCTTCCGTGCGCAGGCAGCCCTCACCGCCGGCACATGCCCGGCAGAGCATCCCGCCGCAGTCGACGCCAGTTTCGTCTTGGTTCTGTTCGCCGTCCTCGCAGCCGCTCGCCGAGCAGGTTGAGTCCGGCAGGCACTCGCCGCTGAGGCAATCGGTCCCGGCCGTGCACGCCACGCCGCCGACGCAGCGTCCGCATCCGCCGCCGCAGTCGAGGCCGGTCTCGGCGCCGTTTTGCACGCCGTCCGTGCAGCTGGCCACGAGGCAGTAGCGAGTGCGGCACACCATGGACTCACAGTCCATCGGTGCGGCACACATCCTGCCGTCGGCGCAGGGCAGGCAGCTTCCCCCGCAGTCCGCGCTGGTCTCGTTCCCGTCCAGGATGCCGTTGTCGCAGTTGGCTGGCATGCCGGAGTCGGCTCCGCCGTCTCCGCCGCCGCCGCCGGTGTCGAAGCCGATGCCCCCATCCCTCGGCGTGCTGCGTTCTGATGGGCAGCCTCCGAGAGTCAGGGCGGAGGCGAGGGCGAGCTGGATTGTGACAAGACTAATTAAGCGCATATGCCCCAAATTTCACACGAAATGGAGCGGCTCGCAACTTGGACAGAGCGTGCCGAGGGCCATTCGTGTCATCGGAATTGCCCGACAATTGCTGGCTTTCGCGTGCTGCGCCCATACGCGACACCGTATAAGCTGCGAAATATACGCCATCCCGTATGAACTGCGGTTTATACTGTAGACCGTATAGACCGGCATCAGCCGGGAGGACTCCATGGCAGCCATCGTTCTACACGACTACGCGACCCTCGGTCGGGCGCTCCGAGACGCGCGACGTCGGCTTCAATTGTCTCAGACCGAGGTTGCAGCGCGGTCCGGTGTCCGCCAGGCGACCGTCTCTAACATCGAGCAGGGAGTGACGAGAGCGACGTTCGCCACCGTCCTTCGCGTCATGAGCGCCGTCGAGCTCGAGCTCGTCATCCAACCGCGCCGCACGCCACCGGCGAGCCCCTGGAAGTAGGCCTAGCCATGGGACGACGCTCCATCAGTCGAACGCTGCACGTCGCCATGAACGGCGACCCCGTCGCGACTCTGACGCACAACCCGAGGACGGGCCTACGCCTGACCTACGTGGCCGACTGGCTCGAGCGCGAGGACGCCATCCCGATCTCGCTCTCGCTTCCCCTCTCCACCGAGCCGTACGATGGCCCGCTCGTCTCGAACTACTTCGACAATCTCCTTCCGGACAACGTGACCATCCGCGAGCGCATGCAGCGCACGCTCCGCACCGATACGACGGCGCCCTTCGACCTCCTGTCCGCTGCTGGCGCCGACTGCGTGGGTGCCCTCCAGCTTTCGCCGCAGCAGGAGATGAAGCCCGTCCGCACGGTTACGGCCACGCCGGTGGCCGAGCCCGAGGTCGCCAAGATCCTCCGAGGCTACCGGCACCACCCACTGGGCATGACCGAAGACGACGACTTCCGGATATCCATCGCCGGCGCGCAGGAGAAGACCGCGTTTCTCGAACAAGGTGGTTCCTGGTTTCGCCCCCACGGCACTACCCCCACGACCCACATCTTCAAGCTGCCCCTCGGCAGGGTGCACGAGCACGTCGACCTCACGACGAGCGTCTACAACGAGTGGCTCTGCCTTGCCCTCGCGTCAAAGCTCGGTCTACCCGTGGCGAAGGCCGAGATTCAGACCTTCGAGGATGTAACCGTCCTCGTCGTCGAGCGCTTTGATCGGGCATGGTCGGAGAACGGCCGCTGGATCATCCGGCTTCCCCAAGAGGACTTCTGCCAAGCGCTCGGGGTTGCCTCCGCCTTCAAGTACGAAGCCGAAGGGGGCCCGGGCATCGTCGCGAGCCACGACCTGCTCATGAAGTCGACCGAGCCGTTCGAAGACCGCCGCACCTTCTTCCGGGCGATGATCATCTATTTCCTCCTGGCCGCCATCGACGGCCACGCTAAGAACTTCAGCATTCAGCTTCACGCCCAGGGCCGATTTCGCCTCGCCCCGATGTACGACGTGCTCTCAGCGTATCCCGTCGTGTCGAAGAACTTCCCGATGCAGAAGCTCAAGCTCGCCATGGGCCTCCACGGCAAGAATCGCCACTACCGGCTCAACGGGATCGGGCGCCGACACTTTCCCAGCACCGCCAGTCTGTGCGGTTTCCCGACCGCGACGATGGAAGAGCTCCTGGACGATGTGCTGGGCCGCGTGGGCGCAGCGCTGATGGCCGTCGCCAACTCACTGGGCGGCGACTTCCCGTCGGCCGTGGCGGACCCGATTCTCGAGGGCGTGCGCACGGCTGCAGCCACGCTTTCCCGGTAGCCCCTCACTCACAAGCAGGCGGCGGGTACGCTCCGCCGAGCAGGGTCACGTCGCGCTCGGCGCGCATTACCTCGTCTCCGCCCATGGGCAGCGAGGCCTCGATGCGGAAGAGCTCGCCGACGAGGCAGGCAGGGTCGTTGACGATGCCCGTGTAGCCGATGAGCTTGCGCCAGCCCTCATCGTCCGGGTCGTCGAAGCGCACGGCGACCTCGACGTCCTGGGCCGGGCGGCTCTCGTCCGCGAGCTGCATGCGCAGGCGCACGGGCGGTCGCTCCATGTCGACGCCGCGCACGCGGAGTGAGATCCACATGTGCCAGCCACCCTGGGCGCCACGAATCAGCTCCACCTCTTGGCCGTCGTCGAGGGCCTCGAAGCGCCAGGAACCGGTGCCGAGCTCGAGCTCCGCGGGCGCGCCCGCGGTGACCTCCCCGCAACCGAGCAGCCCGGAGCCGACGAGGCCGAGGCACAGAACCAAGAGTGGGAGCTTCTTCATCATCATCAACACCAGAGTGCGACCTTCAAGACCTTCAAGACCTCAGTTGCGGCGGCGGCGCGCAGCGACGAGGCCGAGGGCGACCGCGAAGAGACCGAAGAGGGGGCTAGCGGAGCCGCTGCCCGGGCTGACCGAACAACCGGTGCCACGCGCCATCGTCACGGTGGCGTTGTGCTCGGTGAGGGCCGCGGAGATGGCGGCGACGTTGTCTTCGACGACCTCTCCTTCGCCCTCGTTGCCGACGCGCACGATGCGAGAGTTCGCGGGCATCGCGCCATCGACCTCGAAGGGCCAGGTGGTGCCCCAACCCCGGATGGTCTGGCCATCCTCGAGGAGGATCCGCCAGGGCGCTTCGGATTGCGCGATGCTCGGCGAGCACTCGATGATGCGGTCGGCGTCATGTTGGTTGGAGACGGGGCCGAGGTCCGCGTTGAAGTCGAAGACCGGGTCCATGGTCATCTCGTCGGCGCTCATCGTGGTGTAGAGGCGGGTGGTGATCGTCGTGGAATCGAAGAGCGCCTGGGTCTCGACGAGGGGGTCGATGACGTCGGCCTGCATCGCGGTGAGAAATGCTGCCGGCTCGAGGCCCTCGAAGTCCGTCTCCGCGTAGTCGATGTAGCAGGTGATGCACGAGAGGAATGCGTCCTCGTCCACGCCAGCGGGCGGCGTGAGGCTCGCCGCGAAGAGCTCGCGCATCCCGTCGAGGTTGGCGAAGGAGCTGAGGCTCCCGAGGAACTCGCCCTCGCGGTCCGTCCAGTCTTGGCTTTGCAGGTCGGCCCACTGCGTCGCCTCGAAGTCCTGCCAGATGACCCGCCCGAGCTCGGGCGCGCTGCCGGAGTGCTCGGTCACGAAGCCCTGCCCGTTCGCCTCGTTCGCGGCGCGCGTCACGACGTCGTTGTAGTTGGAGTTCGGCCTCAGCCAGTTGATGAGGACTTCGTTGAGCTCGAGGGAGCGATAGTTGGCCGGGATGGCCCGCTCAGCGCCGAGGACCCAGACCATGATGCCCATGTCGGGCTGGGCGGCGACCGCGGTCGGGCGGATCGGGATGGAGGGGAGGCCGTTGCCGAAGGAGAGTCGCACCGGGCGGATGGAGCCGGCGTCGTTGCCCTTCGTGAGGCGGAAGGTCAGCAGGTTCATGCCGCTCTCGAGGTAGGGGCGGAGGACCTCGGAGCTCATCTCCGGGACGTCGTAGCCATTGTCCCGGAGCCAAGTGATGGCGACCGCGACGAGATCCATCGCCTCTGGGTCGAGGGCGATGAGGACGTAGTCGTAGGGGCCGACCGAACCACGGTCGACGACGGTGACCTCGCCGCCCGGTTCCGACGGGGGCACGCCGGCGTCGGCGGAGCTTGTCCCGTCACTCGAGAGTCTGCCGCCGCCGCTGTCGGCGCAGGTGCCCTCCACCGTGGTCGTGAGGCGGTAGAGGGGGTTGGTGGCCTGCTGGATTCGGTCGAAGGCCGCGTTCGACGAGACCGAGATCTCGGGGCTCCCCGTCACGGGGAGCATCCAAGCGAACTGCTCGGACGGGCCCTGATACTGAATCTGGATGACGGCGTCGACGCTGCCGTCGGGCTGTTGGGCGAAGATGATGCGCTCGGCCTGCTGATTCACCGGCTGGCTGTTGTCGCAGAAGAACCCGCCGCAGGCTTCGGCGGGGCTGGGCGACATGAGGAGGGTGACGGCGGCACATACGAGGCCGGCGGCGACTGGGAGCGTTGCTCGGAGTTCCATGGGTCGGCCGTGTTGCAGAAGGTGGGCCAAGCAGAAAGGCGTGCGATCCCGGCACGAGGCCGCGCGCGCCGGCACGACCTGACACAGCCTCTCCGACACGTTGGCGCGTTTTCTTGGGGTTTTTGGTCCGTGGGTGAGGGCACACGCATTGCAGCCTCATCGCGCGTGCACCGCGAGCGCAGCCCCATCCTCGTCCTTTCGCTGACAGCGCTCGCCCTCGTGGGCTGCGCGGCGCCGGATCTCGCGGGGACCCTCTACGAGTGCGCCCTGCTCAGCGAGGGCGAGGTCAACCAACTCCCTTTCTACGCGCCGACGGAATGCTACGAGAGCTGCCTCGCCGGGGCGACCTGCGAGGAGCTCGAAGCGACCCTCTGCAACGCGTCCATCACCCTTCGCCGGGATTGTGATGAGCGCTGCGCCTTCCGGTGCGGGGACGACGCGCTCATCGCGGTGGAGCAGATCTGCGATGGCGTCCCCAACTGCGCCGACGAGAGCGACGAGCACGGCTGTGCCGTTTACACTTGCACCGACGGCACCACCCTCATCGGTGAGCACCGCTGCGACGGGAACACCCGCTGCCCGGACCGAAGCGACGAGCGGGATTGCCCGTTGAATTGCGACGTCCCCTATCCATCCTCCGCGTGCCCACCGGTGCCATGCGATGACGGCTCGACGATACCCGCCGGCGGTCGATGCAACGGCTGGGATCAGTGCCCCGATGGCAGCGACGAAGTGGGCTGCGCCGAGTTCACGTTCATGTGTGATTGAAGGCCACTACGCTTCGTCGATTGGAGTTCTAGCGACCGGCCCCGCACTCTAAATACGCCGCCGCACACGCCTCCTCACTGTCGAACAACCGCGCGCAATCCGCCCCTTCGAGCCCGCATCCGCTCGCGTAGAACTCGTGGCAGCTCGAGCCGTCCCAGGTCCACTTGCCGTGGCCGAGGACGGCGTCGCAGTCCCCGGTGCTGTGACAGACCTGCGGGGCGCACTCCGGCGCTGGGCCTCTGCCGGCGTCGGGCGTGGAGCCACACGAAGCCAACATGAGCGCACCGACGATAGCGGCGTATCGAAGGATGCTCAGCCTCCCGCCGCCACGCAGTAGGGGCTGTCGATCCGTGCAGGACCGCCGTCGCCGAGGGTGACGGTGACGGGCGTGCACCCGGCCGGGAAGCGGCAGTATTGCGTTATTGAGCCGTCGTACATCGGGTTCTCGGTCTCCCCGCCCAGCCAGATTTCGCAGCTTCTGTCTTCCGCCCCACTGACGCGGGCGAAGGCGCTACCGAGGGGCAGGGCGGTGAACCACTGCTCCGAGGGGCAGGCGCCGGGATCGAAGGCGTAGGAGCCCGAGACGGTAACGCTCATCAGGTCGTCCATCGAGACCCCGGCCTCGGCCATGGTGCGATACTCGACCGGCATGGCCGGAGGTGCGGCCGAGGCCCCGGTGCACACGACGTCGTCCGCAGAGTCGGTGTCGCCACAGGCCGTGGCGACCAGGAGGAAGGGGAGGAACGGGAGGAAGGGAACAAGCAGCAGGCTTCTCGTCATGCCGTGCAGCTTAGAGCTTCGGGGGGCAGATAGACGACACAAAGCAACCACGCCGCTCGCAACCCCTCGCCCCTCACTCCATCTCGCCGTCCGCCTCAGCCCGCCGTATCGCCGCGTCGAGCAGCGCGGCGTCGCCTCATGCACGGTGGGCAGAGTGTGGGTTCTCAGAAGGGGTATGGACATCTGGCACACAGACGGTTGTCATAGCATCGAAGATGCACGCTTCTCACCACCTCGACTCCTACCTACGACCTCTCCCGGAGGGCCTCGAGTCCTACCCCGAGTGCGAGGCCAAGGCATCGATCTATCGCAGCGCGGTGGCCCAACTCCCGAAGCCCCTCGACCTATCGCAACTCCACCCCGGGCTCGTTCCGTACATCGAGGACCCGGTCCCGAAGAGCAGCTGGGTTCCAGAGGTCGTGAACACTGCCATCTACATGGCCATCGCAGACCAGGTCTTCTCGAACGAAACCGCGTTCCTCGACTGGGTCGAGGACATCGGCGCGCGGGTCTTTCGGTCGCCGATGTACCGAATCCTCATGGCGGTTGCTTCGCCGAAGCGCCTCGCGTCGGGGGGTGAGCGTCGCTGGGGCGCTTTTCATCGTGGGACCGACTACTCGGTCACGATCGGCGAAAACGGGGCGACGACCCGCATCGAGTTCCCTCCCCGTCTCTTCTCGCGCCTGGTCCTCGATGCGACCGCCCGAAGCATTCGGGCGGCGTATCGGGCGAGCGGCGCCGACAACGCGATCTACGGCGTGATCGAGAGCTCTCAGACCCACGTGGTGATGAGGTCGGTCTGGTTTCCCGACAGAGAAGGGTGAAAGCGCCGAGTCCGTCATGGGGCCAGACGAACGCCTGAGCGCCTGCATCTCGTCCTCGTTGAGGCCCTTCTTGGGGAACCATTGAGTAGCCCTCAAAGGTTAATGTGGGTTCTCAGAAGGTATGGACCGCTCTGGTGGGACGGGAGCCCGAACCCGGTGCTGAGGGTTTTCGCTGCGCCGACGCCTACATCGCGTCGATGGCCCCGGCGGCGGGTCCGTAGCGACCACGCGCCGCCTGTGCCGCGGCGCGGCCGAGGAGCTGCGCGAGATCCTCGCCGTCGAGGCGTTTGTCTTCATTGACCGTCCCCTTTCCAGGGGTCGCCTGGCAGTCGGGCGATGAGCTCGTCCAAGACGGTGCGCAACGCGTCATCGAAATTCCACGTCAGCCCAGGGCGGAGCAAGGGGGCCATGTCCCCGCGGAAGTCCGGCCGGCCGGCCTTGTCGTGGAGGTTCGCCTCGAAGAGCGCTCGCGTCACGGTGTGCCCACCCGCCTCCATGTAGCGCGCGAAGCAGCTGATGAGCGCGTCAGCGTCAACGCCC
>QMMC01000237.1 GCA_003647065.1 Deltaproteobacteria bacterium
TCCAGCGGGCGTCTGGGCCCACCACCGAGCGGGCGACGTCCACGGCCAGGCGCTCGTAGAAGGCCCCTCCCTGGAGGATCCACACGCCGTGGTCACCGGCCTCGGTGTCGACCCCGGCGATGACCACGCGGCTGCGGTCGGCGCTCGTCGCGAGGTTCGTCATCGACAGCTCGACGGCGAACGGCTCCGTGGCGGGCTCGAGGCCCCCGTGGCCGAGCCAATGGAGCCGCTGTCCATCCCCAACCACGAGCCGCGTATCGGCCGGCGTGTCATCGCCGCCCCCTCCCAGGCCGTCGAGGAGAAAACACCCGTTGAGCAACACGGCCGCGAGGGCAGTGAGCACGGGGACGAGGGTGAAACGAAGATGAGCGAGGAGGTGCATCGGGGGAGCCGCGCTGATCATAGCGCGCATGGTCCATGGACGCAGAATCCCTGGCCGCGCGCCGGTCATCAGCCCGCCCCACCGCCCCACGTTCGTAAACTGTGTTGGCTGTCGTGAGGCCCAAGCGAGGCCGGATCTGGTCGCCAATCCGGCTCCGGTCGACTGACGTCGCCCTTTCGCCTTCTTGCCGACCGCCGGGCATCGCGCCCCAGGCGACACAGTTTTAGGCGACCGCGATTTCGGCGGTGTCTCCAGCTGCCGGGCGACGGTCGCCGCGGAGCTGAACGGAGACCAGCTTGCTGACGCCAGGCTGTTCCATCGTCACGCCGTAGAGCACGTCGGTGGTCTCCATCGTGCGCTTGGCGTGGGTGATGATGATGAACTGGCTGCGGTCGGTCATGCGGCGCACAGCCTCGGCGAAGCGGCTGATGTTCGCTTCGTCGAGGGGCGCGTCGACCTCGTCGAGGAGGCAGAATGGGCTGGGCTTGTACTGGAAGATTGCGAAGATGAGCGACACGGCCGTGAGCGCCTTTTCGCCGCCGCTCATCAGCTCGAGGGACCCGAGGCGCTTGCCCGGGGGCTGGGCGATGATCTCGACGCCGCTCTCGAGGAGGTTGTCGGGCTCGGTGAGCCGGAGCTCTGCCCGGCCGCCCCCGAACATCGTCGGGAAGACCTTCTGGAAGCGCTCGTTGATGCCGTGGAAGGCGTCCTTGAAGAGGCGTCGGCTCTCGCGGTTCATCTGCCGGATGGCCCGGTCGAGCTGCGAGAGGGCGTCCTCGAGGTCGGTGCGCTGCCCGGTCAGGTACTCGTAGCGCTCGGACTTCTCTTCGTACTCCTCGATGGCGGTGAGGTTGATCTCCCCCATGCGCTCGATGAGACGAATGAGTTCGTCGATGCGCTGCCTGATCGACGCGTCGGGGATCTCCCGAGCGTGGAAATCGATGAGGACGGCACGCAGGTCGACGCGGTGGCGCTCGGTGATGTTGTCGAGGAGGTGGTCGAGCTCGAGAGCGAGTTCGCGCTCACGGAGGGTGAGCTCGTTGACCCGCTCGCTCACGGATTCGATCTCGAGGCGCAGCTCCTTGAGGTCGGTCTCCTGCGCAGCAAGGCCTTCACGGGCCTTGTCGAACGTGCCACGAACGTCCGCGAGGACTTCGTGAGCGTGCATCGCCTCGCGCACCGTGTCGGCGAGCTTCTCACGGGACAAGAACACCTCGGCGACGAGGCGCCCCTGCTGACGGGCAGCGTCGGCGAGGTCGGCACCGATCCGCGTCTTGCGCGCATCGAGCTCCTCCATGGAGCGGACGATTCGAGCCACCGCGCCGCGGTCACCCTCTGCGCGCTCGCGCGCCTGGGCTGCGAGGACGCGCACCTCGGTTACCGTGGCCGCCTGGGCCTCGGTCGCGCTGCGTCGCTGCTGGAGCACGACGACGTGCTCGGAGAGCTCGCCCTCGGCTTCCTGGCGCGCCGCCCTCGCCGAGTCGATCTCCCGGAGTCCCTCGGACTCCTCGTCACCGACATTGGCCAAGGCTTCTTCGACCTGCACGATTTCGGCCTCGACGGCCTCCCCCTGCCGGGTTGCGGCCTGGACCTCTCCCTCGGTGCGCTCGATCTCCTTGTCGGCGGTGACGATGGCGATTTCGGCGCCGTGGCTCTCGTTGCGGGCGGCGTCGAGCTCGGCCTGCCGCGTCGCCATCCGGGTCCGCAGTTCTCCGTGATGAGCTACCGCGCCATCGACGACCGTCGTCAGGGTGCCGACGGCCTCTCGAAGCTCGCGGACCTCGCGCTTGACCTCCAGCAGGTGGGCACCGGCGTCATCGCCGGCACCGCCGGTGAGGCGACCATCGGCGGCCACGACGTCGCCGGCCACCGTGACCAGGTCGACGCCGCTGTGCCCGCGAAGGGCCAAGGCGTTGTCGAGGGTGTCGACGACGACCATGTCGCCGAGGACGTGACGAACCAGCGCGGCGTCCTCGGGCTGGCAACGAACCAAATCTGAGAGGCGCCCACGCACGCCGGCCCCCGTGGGCACGTCGGTCTGGATGCCGCCCTCGGGGATGGCGTCTCGGGCGATGACCGTCGCGCGGCCCTTCTCCTCGGAGGCCAGGAAAGAAAGGCCTTCGAGGCCCGCCGCGACGTCGGAGACGACGACCCAGCTGAGCCGATCGCCGAGGGCTCCAGCGAGGGCCCCGGTGAGCTCGACATCGCAGTCGACCCGGTCGGCGAGCAAGCCGGCGAAGCGGGGGTCATCGGCGAAACGCGTCATCAACGCGCGCACACCGGCGTCCATGCCTTCGAAGCGTGCCTGAATCTCCTCGAGGGAGCGCAGTCGCGAACGCTTCTGAACGAGCTCTTCGCGACGTCCCTCGAGGGAGGCATCGCTCTCGGAGAGAGCCTCGCGCAAAGCCGTGAGTTCGACTTCGATGTCTTCTTTGCGGGCTACGGTCTGGACGCTGCCCCCGCGAAGCCCGGAGAGACGCCCCCCAAGGGCCGCCAGGGCCTGGCGCTTTTCGACGACGAGGCGCTCGAGGGCCTCGCGGTCGGCACGAAGTTTTTCGAGGCGGGCGTGGCCCTCGACGCGGCGAGCCTCGAAGCTCTTGGCGACGGCTTCCGCCCGGTGGACCCGGTTGTCCGCCTCGCCAAATCGCCGGCGGGTCTCATTTACCGCGGCCTCGGCCTCGTTCGCCGAGGCCCGGCGCCGCTCCAGCTCGTCGTTTTCGCGAGCGAGGACTTCGTCCGCCTCCTGCTCGCGGACCTCGAGGTCCTCGAGGTTGGCTTCGAGGAGACTGCGCTCCTGGCGATGGGCTTCACGCTGGCCAGCCATCTCGCCGAGTTCGCGCTCCATCTGGCGCTCGGAGTGCTTGAGGCCCTCGAGACGGTCGAGGTGGTGCGTGATCTGACTCTCGAGGAGCCGCACTCGGTTGTCGAGCTCGTACGCCCGCGTCTGGGCCCCGTCGACCTTGCGCTCGACCGCCCCGAGGGCGGTGCGCTCGGCGTCGAGTTCGGCCTCCCGTACGCGGAGGGCGGCACGGCGGCCGGCGGTGCGGGCCGACGCGTCGTCGAGTTCGGCGCCGACGACCTTCTGGGTCGACGTGAGCTCGAGCCACCGGTGAGACGCAACGTGCAGTTCGAGGTCCCGCATCTCGCCGCGATAGCGCTTGTAGCGCTCGGCCTTCTGGGCCTGGCGCTTGAGCGACGCGAGGCTGCGCTCGATCTCGCCAATGATGTCACCAACGCGCAGGAGGTTCTGCCGGGTCTGGTCCATCTTGCGCTCGGCCGCGCGCTTACGCGCCTTGAACCGGGTGACCCCCGCGGCTTCCTCGATGAGGTGGCGGCGATCTTCGGGCTTGGACGAGACGATATAGCCGATGCGGCCCTGCTCGATGATCGAGTAGGCCCGGGTGCCGACGCCGGTGCCCAGGAAGAGATTTGTGATGTCGAGGAGCCGGACCGGCGTCGAATTGATGAGGTAATCGCTACGGCCAGAGCGGTCGAGGCGGCGGCTAACCTTGATCTCCGCGTAGTCGCGGAACTCCGGGGGGGTGAGGCCGTCGGTATTGTCGAAGGTGAGGGAGACCTCGGCGAAGCCGTGGGGCCCCCGGCTCTCGGAGCCGTTGAAGATCACGTCCTCCATGGACTTGCCGCGGAGGTGTTTTGCGCTCTGTTCGCCCATGACCCAGCGGATGGCGTCGACGATATTCGACTTGCCGCAGCCATTCGGGCCAACGATCCCGGTCACCTCGTGATCGAAGTGCACGACCGTCTTGTCGACGAAAGACTTGAAACCGCAGATTTCGAGCTTCTTGATCTTCATCGGAACTTGGGGGGCATTTGCTCGGGCTGCGGCGATCGGGCCCCCATGACCACGATCTCCTCAACCTTCGTCGGTGCTACCACCGGCCATGCACACCCGCAATGCAATCCGCCAGAGGCGGTGGGTGTCACGGTGTGACCATACCAACATCTTGTGGTTGCCGCATGCCGATCTGCACATCGCAGTGGGCGATCTCGAGATCGCTATGCTCCCAGCGGGGATCTTCCACGCGGTGTAGATCGATCGCCACGAAGCGATTTCCCGTCTTTGCGAAGACCCCTTCGACCCACGCCGCGACCCGTTGGCCCCGGGGCTGAACCGCCACGATGAGGGCCCGGTCGAAGACCCAGCCCTCCCGGCGCAGGCCCACGGGGCCCCCTTCGGCCTCCCGGCGGAGGCCCTGCAGGCAAATCCCGGCATATTCGGTATCGACGAAGGCGTGGGGGGCGACCTCACCGACTCGGCTCGCCACGGCGAGGCGGAGGGCCCCATAGCGGTCGGCAGCGTCGTCGTCGACGACCTCGCGAACGACGGCGTCCTCGGCGAGGACCCGAAGAGGCGCCGACGCGATGATCGCGTCGTAGAGTTCGTGGCCCAAGGCGTCGATCGCGGCCCTTTGACTGCGATCGTCATCCGAAATCTCACCGTTGTCGGTGTTCGCGGTCTGACCGCCGCAGGCGAGCAGCAGACTGCCGAGGGCCCAAAAGAGCGCCGGAACAGCCGATCGACAGAGGCCGCAGCTCACGACCGGCTCGCTTCAGTTCACCGCGCGGATCGCGAAGGGGTAGTTGACCCGGAAGGTGTTCTGGCGGAACGGGGGGAACTGTGCCCGGCGCAACACGCCCTCCATGCAGGCACCCTGGGGGGTCCCGCCAAACGGATGACCACCGATGGAGACGCTGGCCGCGGTACCGTCGCTGCGGACCATGATCGTCGCGTTCGCGAGGCCGACCTGGTCCCCGGCGCACTGGCGAATTTGAGCCATGAGCCGTCCGAGGGTCCGAGCCACGTCGCCCCGGCTCGGGGTGGCCGGCAGGTTGGCGGCTGGCGTTGTCGCTGGCTCGATGGTCGGGGCCTGCATGGCGGAGACGGTGCGCGTGCCCCCGGCCGCCGGTCGTCCCCCGAGGGCCTGATTGAGCACGTCGTCGAGACCGCCACCGGGGGCGGGGTCGGCGGTCATGGTGGCCGCGGCCATGGTGGCCTCGGCCCGTTGCTCGACCCGGGGCTCCGGAGTCGGCGCGGCGGCGGGAGCACTCGCGGTGGTGCCGCCGGCACGCGGCGCGGCGCGGCGGGTCGGCGCGGCGGCAGGAGCCGCCGGCGTAGCGACCGGGTCGGCGTTCGTGGGCTCGACCGGAGCCTCGGCGACGGCCAAGGGCTCCGGAGTCGGCGCCGGGACCTCTGCTACCGGAGCAGGATCGGCCGACCCTTCGACTGCGGGCGCCTCGATGGATGTCGGGGGCCCCGACGCGACGTCGGTGGCGGGAGGCGTATCGCCGCCCTGGTTCATGAAGAACGCCATGGCCGCCACGGCGGCCGCGCCGATGGCGATGCCCACCCACATGCCGTTGCCCTTCGCGGCCGGGGCCGGAGCTGCGGCCGGAGGACGCGACGAATCGCGGCGGTCATCGGAACTCGCGGCGACGCTCGAAGACTTCTTGGCCGAAGACTTCTTGTTCGAGCCCTTCTTGCTCCCGGATGTCTTGGCGGAAGTCTTCTTGGTGGAAGACTTCTTGGCCGAAGACTTCTTGGCCGAAGACTTCTTGGCCGAAGACTTCTTGGCCGGAGCGGCCGCGGCGGCCTCTCCATCGTCCGAGTCCGCTGAGGCATCCGCCTCGTCGTCCTCTTCCTCTTCCGGCTCGTCGTCTTCACCCTCTTCACCCTCTTGGGGATCGCTAGGCGGCGGAGCCATCGATGCGGCGAGGGCCCGAAGATCGAGCACATCATCGTCATCGTCATCGGAGGCCGACGCCTCCTCGTCAGCGGGCGGAGCCGCTGATGGTCGAACGAGCGCCGCGAGGGCGTTGTCGTCGATATCCTTATCGTTTTCCTGATCGGACACGGAGACCTCGAGCCGGGGTTACGCCTGGGCGGGGCGGAAGCTAGCACAATCAGCCCCAATGAGCCCCAATGAGCCCAAGAGTGGGCACATGGTCTCTGACGCGCGGGACCCCGGTGAGCTTGGTGGTACCTGAGCATCTCGCGAAATTTCCGAGTTCCCCGGTCTTTTGGGGCGCCCCGGGGAGGGGAAGTCGCGGAAATGCGTCGACAAGATCCGCGGCGGCGGTAGCGTAGGGCCCGTGGCCACCACTCCCAAGGAACGCCAGCAGCGCGCGACGACCGCTTTTGGCTGGCTGGCCGGGGGGTCCCTCGGCCTCCTCGTAAACTACGGGATTTTTCTCCTAATGGGCCCCGACTGGCCCGTTGTACCCACGACCTTCGCGCTCTTCGTAGCGGGGTGTTTTGGCGGCATGTGGCTCTCCGATCGCCTTGGCGACCGGGGTTTCCGGGTCCTCGGCATCACCGCCGGCGTGCTGGTAGCGACCGCCCTGACCCTGGCAGTCGCGGTCCTGATGTCCACACCCTGACCCCCTCGGGGTCTTTCTCGGGGGCCGCTTAGTCGTCGAAGTGCACGAGGAGGGTCACGACGGTCCGGGCCCGGAGGACGTTCACCCAACGGCGGACGGCGAGATCGATCGCCTGCCGGGCGATGATGGCGCGCAGCTCACGCTGCACCTCGACGAGAGGACGGCCGACGAACGGATGCTCACCGGCCTCGTAGACCCGTTCGACCTCGGCGTCGGTGACGACCGTCGTGCCTTCGAGGTTTGCTTGGAGAAAAGCCGCGACGAGGGCCCGCCGACGAGCGATGGCACCGACCTCGCGGCGCGTCGCTCCGGTGCGCCGCAAGAGTTCGGTGAGGGTCGTGACGCCTCCGGCCTCCTGCTGAAGGCGAGCCCGTTCGGCAGCGAGGGCCGCCGGCCCCGGCGGCGTGACGCGAACCCGCTCCGCCTCTCGGGCGATCAAGAGTTCACCGACGATCTGGTCGAGGGTCGAGGCCATCAAGCTGGGGGGAACCGGCATGCCCGCGGCCGGGCGGTCGAGTCGCCCGCTGAGCATGATTCGCGCTCGCAGGTCCACGTCCGAGACGAGCACGAGATCGACACCGGGCCCCGGGGCGGCACCGCCAACGACGGCGGCGATGCCATCTGCCCGAGCCCCGCCGCGAACCACCGGAGCGTCGGCCGCCGCCGATTGCCACGCAACATGGAGAACCAACGAGAGGACGACGGTTCCCAGCCAGAAGGACGTGCTTCGCATCGGACGAACTCCGAAGGAATCTACCCTAGGACGTAGGGGAGGCAACAGAAGAGGACCGAGGCGTTTCAGTTCGCTGGCACGTCGGGCTTTGCCCCCGAGGCCGATTCATCGCCGTCGTCGTCGCCGTCGCCGTCGTCGCCGTCGTCGTCGGACTCGGAGACCGTGGGGGCCTCCACCGCCTTGGCCTGGGCGCGGGGCGTGTGCTTGCGCTCCCTCAGGAACTCGAGGTAGGCGAGGGCTGCATCGAGCTCCCGCGCCGGGAGCAGGTCGACCATCTCGTGCGCCTTGGCGCGATGAGTGTCCGCGATGGCCGCCCGCGACTGGCGGCCGGGATTGTCTGCCTCTTGTTGCTGCACGTTCTCTTTGACCTCATCCGCCGAGGGGACCTGCCACGAAGGGCGCGCAACCGGGTCGATGCCGTGGGCAGTGAGCCAGGCCTCCATGCACGCCCGGAGTCGATCGGAGCGGAAGGTGAACCAACGCTCCCGGTCCACGGGGTAGTTCATCAGCACGTCTTTGAAGCGCCGGAACGCGCCCTTGCCGTCGATGGCGCGGACGAGCTCGCTGCGGAGGACGGACTCCTCGACAGAGTCGATGAAACGCTCCATCCAGCGATACTGCTCGCGCGAGGAGACCGGATCGATGCGCAGGTACTGCGAGTCCGTGCTCACCCGCGCATGCATCGCTGGGTCGGCGATGCCATCGACGATGCGAATGACCTCCCCGGTGTCGAGATGGAGGTAGCTGTGCACCTCCGGAGAGTTGTTTTCGAAAGCGTCCTCGAGGGCCTCCCAGGATACGGGGACCTCTCGAATCTCACCCTTGCCGCTGCTATTGCTCATGTCGCTTCCCGCGTACGCGTACGCCCCACTGCGTCCTGCCACCGTTGGTTGTGCTCGTCGCGCACCGCGGCGCTCATCGCCGGCTCGAAGGTGGCGTCGATTTGATGTGCTTTGATGACCGCCGAAAGGTCTGGAAATATTCCGACGGCGAGGCCAGCGAGGTAGCCGGCCCCGAGGGCCGTCGTCTCTACGGCCTTCGGACGGTCGACCGGGACGCCGAGGAGGTCTGCCTGAAACTGCATCAGCAGCGCGTTCATCGACGCGCCACCATCGACGCGCAAGCGTCCGAGAGAGGTCCCGGAATCGGCCACCATGGCCCGGCTGAGGTCTGCGACCTGAAAAGCGATGCCTTCGAGGGTCGCGCGGGCGAGGTGAGCCGCGGTGGTCCCGCGGGTCAGCCCGGTGATGCTCCCTCGGGCATGGGGGTCCCAATGAGGCGCCCCGAGGCCGGTGAGTGCTGGGACGAAGACGACCCCGTCGCTGTCCTTCACCGAGGCGGCCAACGCCTCGATGTCCTTGGCGTTCTCGATGAGCCCGAGGCCATCCCGGAGCCACTGGACAGCCGCGCCGGCGATGAACGCGCTGCCCTCGAGGGCATAGGTGGTCTCTCCGCCGATGCGCCAGGCGATGGTGGTCAGGAGCCCGTGCTCGCTCTTCACCGCCTCTTTGCCCGTGTTCATCAAGATGAACGCGCCGGTGCCGTAGGTGCACTTGGCGTCGCCGGAGGAGAAACAGGTCTGGCCGAAGAGCGCCGCTTGCTGGTCGCCGGCGATGCCCGCGATGGGGATGCCGTCGGGGAGACCGGGGACGCCCTGGGTCTTCGCGTAGATCTCAGACGAACCCCGCACCTCCGGGAGCAGGCCCCGGGGCACGTCGAGGTGAGCGCAGAGCTCATCGTCCCAGCGTCCGGCGTGGATGTCGTAGAGCAAGGTTCGCGATGCGTTGGTCGCATCGGTGATGTGCACGGCGCCGCCGGAGAGACGCGACACGAGCCACGAGTCGATGGTGCCGAAGGCGAGCTCGCCCTTGTTGGCCCGGGCTCGGAGTTCGTCGTCGCTGTTGAGGATCCACTCTATCTTCGTCCCGCTGAAATACGGGTCGAGGACGAGGCCGGTGCGTGCCCGGAAAACTTCTTCGAGGCCCGCCTCGCGGAGCGCCGCACAGCGATCTGCGGTACGCCGATCCTGCCAGACGATGGCGCGGTGGACCGCAGCCCCCGACGCCCGGTCCCAGAGGACGGTGGTCTCGCGTTGGTTGGTGATGCCGATGGCCGCGATGGACGAAGCAGAGACGTCGGAGGCACCGAGGGCGTCACCGAGGGCGCCGATGATGCTGTCCCAGATCTCCGTCACGTCGTGCTCGACCCACCCCGGCTTGGGGTAGTGCTGCGGAAATTCGCGATTTGCTTTACCGAGGATACGCCCCTCGGGAGACAGCACGACCACTGTCGACCCGGTGGTTCCTTGGTCGATCGCCAGAATGTTGCCCGACATGGAAGGCTATAAGCTAGGGCTCCGCCCCCATCCTGTAAAGGACGGTGGAAAGGGTCAGAATCGCACGGATGCGCTGGCCCCGGCTCCCTCGCCGGGGACCACGTAGGGCGTCACGCGAACCGTGTCGGCCCCCCCCTCTCCGTCGCCCCCGTCCCCCTCGGTGGCCCAGAGGATGAGCGCGATGACCCCCGCCGTACCGGCGATGGCGGCGGTCATGAAAGCGAGGTCCGCCACGGTGCGGTAAGCGCGGATGTCACTGAGTTCCTCGCCCGAGCAGGTGCCCATCGCCCCACAGCCGTCCATGAGATTCCCGTCCTCGACCAGGGTCATCAGCCCGAAAATCGTCCCGACCGCCAGGCCCGCCCCCCCGAGGGCGAGGCCGATATACGTCCCGACCCCGGGCCCTGGGGCTTCGCCATCGTCCCCGGCCCCGGCGAGCTGCGCCTCGAGGTTAGCGAGGCGGTCGGTGGCGTCCTCACGGAGCGAGCCCTGGATATTGGCTGCGAGGAAGCGCTCATATTGCCGCACCGCTGCCGTGGGCCGGCCCATCGCCTCGTAGCAGCGGCCCATGTTGTAGAGCACCTCGTCGCTGCCCGTGATCTCGCGAACGGTCTGCAGCGCGACGAGGGCCTCTTCGTAGCGCTCGGCCGCGAAATGGGCCTCGGCGAGTTCGAAGTGCAGCTCGGCCCGCTCGTTGCCAGAGATACGAGGGGGAGAATCGCTGGCAGGGGGGGCCGGCGGCACGTCCGGAAGCTCGGCCCGGGGCGCCGCCTCGGGGGCTTCGGGGACTTCTTGGGCTTCGGGGACTTCTTGGGCTTCGGGGACTTGTTGGGCTTCTGGGGTTTCTTGGGCCGCCGTCGGCTCCGCGAAGGCCCAGGTAGCCCAGGTGGCCAAGAGGACGACGGCGGTCACCCGGGTGATGAAGAAGAGCTGACTGAGGAGGCGTCTCGTCATGGCCATCACTCCGTCACGCACATGCGCACGCCGCCGATGCGGAGTTCGTTGTCGGCGTTCGGGTCCTCGGTCGACCCCGGCAGGAGGCGGCGGTCACCGATGAGTGCAGCCCAGTAGACCGAGAGGTCTCCGGTGGTTGGGTCCCGGACGGTCGCGACGTCGACCTCCCGCACCTCCGGGTGATCGCGGTCCGCCCCGACAAAGGCGTGACGGTAGAGCACGAAGGTCTCGCCCGGAGACGAACCGCCGGCGCTGCCGCCCGCGATAGCCGGGTGTTCGAGGAGCCGCAGGACGACATCCTGCCCTCGATCATCAGGCGCGGGGGCCCCGCCGTGCTCTTCGACCTGCACCA
>QMMC01000238.1 GCA_003647065.1 Deltaproteobacteria bacterium
CCTCGCCCGAGCCGAAGCCGGCACCGGAAAAGCCCGCGTCCTCACCTACGGCGCATCCCACGCGGCGTGCGACCACGTCCCCGGACGGCTGCGCATGGCCCTCCAGGCGCGCTTCGGCGACGGCGGCCGGGGCTTCACTCTCCCGGCCTGGCCCAGCGACCGCTACCCCTACTGGACCTGGGGCGCGACGGTCGCCGAGGGCTCCGGCTGGGCCCGGGTGCGGCTGAACATCGAGCGGGGAACGCCGGACCACTACGGCATCGCCGGCATCGTCTTCGACTCGGAGGGGCGCGAGGCCCGCGCCGAGATCTCGATGCCTGAAGAGGGCGTGGGTGCCGAGGCCGACGAGGTCACGGTCCTCTACGAAGCGATGCCTCGCGGTGGCCTCCTCGAGGTATCCATCGACGGGACCGTAGTCGAGACGATCGACACCTCCGCGCGCCGAGTCGCAGCGGGCTACGCCTACTACGCGCTCTCCGAAGGTGCCCACGTCATCACCCTCCGGGCGGTCCCGGGCGCACCGGTGAGGGTCTACGGCTTGTCTTTTGCGCGAGGACAATCGGGGGTCGTCGTCGACAATGTCGCCATCTCCGGCGCGAGGGCGCGATACCACCTCGAGTGGCGCGAACCGGTCTATAGCGCACACCTCGCGGCCTTTGCGCCGGACCTCTTGCTGCTCTGGTACGGAGGCAACGAAAGCAACGACCTGACTCAGCCCCCGGCGGCCACCCGCCGTGAGATGGGGGCCGCCCTGCAGAAGCTTCGCCGACGGGTGCCCGAGGCATCGTGCGTAATCGTCGGCCCCCTGGACAAGCCCCTCGAGATCGACGGCGAGTGGACGCACCGAGAACGCACCGACGACGTGATCCGGATCGTCCGCGCCCTCGCCTTCGACAATGGCTGCGCCTACTTCGACTCCGCCGCGTTCATGGGGGGGAGCCTATCGATGGTCGAATGGGTCAACGCCGACCCGCCACTAGCCCGCGGTGATCACGTACACCTGTCGACCCACGGCTACCGTCTCCTGGCCGAAGAGCTCACCAAAGACCTCCTCGCCGGCTACGCGCCGCCCGCTCTGCCCCTCACTTCTCCATTCGACGCTGAAGAATCCGCGCCAGTCGAACCGCATCCGTGAAGTCCGGGTCGAGCTTCGCCGCGTGGCGGAAGCGCCTGAGAGCCGCATCTTCTCGGCCGACCTCGAGGGCGACGTTGCCTTCGACGTAGTAGGCGTAGGCCATCTCGGGCTCCTGCTTGCGGGCGCGGCGCGCGGCAATCGCGGCCTCACGAACCCGCTCCTTGCGCGCCTCGCCGTCTTCGGCCGTCATGACCGCCGCCCAGGCGCCATAGAGTTCGTATTCGACCGCATCCGGCATGCAAAGGGCGGCACGCCGAAACGCGTCGAGGGCCGAGTCCCACTTGGCCTTCTTCGAGTGGGCCCGCCCCCGCTCGAAGGCTTGCTCTGCTTCGAGACGCGCGCGCTTTTCGTTTTTCGGGGGCGGTGCCGAGCGCCCGACGGCGCGGGAGATCTGTGCCGCGAGGGAAGACGCGCGCTGGGGAGCCGGCACCTCGGACGCAGCAGCCGTTGCCGCAGCCGCGGGTGTGGCGGGCACGCTCGGCCGACGCTTCACCGAGACCCGCGTCACCACCTGCTCTCCCGCCGACTGATTGGTGGGAGAGACGAGCTCGAGGACCCCCGCCATGCGCAAGAACGCGAGCAGGCGCTTGAGCGCCAGAGGGTCTTTGGCGACTCGCAGCATGCTCAGCATCGAGCGGTCCCGGGGCAACTTCGCGATGAGCCGGTGCTCCGCCGGAAGCAGCGGCAAGCCCGACAAGAAGTCACGGGTCTCCCGGGTGACCACCGGGCATTGGTCGGCCACGTCGAAGAGCACGTGACTCAGGCGCTGCTCCGTGAAGTGCAACCGGACCGCCTCGAGCACGCAGTGGGCGATGGAGATGGGAAACGCCGTGACCGCATCGAGGGCTTCGGGGTCGTCCCGGAGGGTGCACTCGACCTGCGCCGACGCGAGGCAGCGTACGGCCTTGCGACGAACCTGAAGGGCGAGGGCCTTGTGAATCTGCGCGCCACTCACGAACCCGAGCTCGACGGCGGCCTCACCGAAACGAAGCTGCTCCGTGTCGATGAGCTTCTCCGTCATGCGGTTGATGACCTGAGCGTATTCGTCCTGGGAGAGCAGCCCCTCACGCTGGAGCAGGCGACCGAGGGTCTCGCCGAGGGTGCCCTGCTCGACGAAGATCACCTCGCCGCGGCGGAGGAAGAGATCCGTACGGACCCCGTCCTCGCCGATGGTTTCGATGATCCCCGAGTGACGGGACTCGGCGAGGCCGAAGAGCAACTCGGCAAAATCAGCCCCCGGATCCATGACCACGGAAATCATACAGGACCCGGGCCCTTCCGAAGTACCAGGAATTCGGGCCGAGGATTCTGGGGCGTCAGCGGCTCACGGAAGCGAGGGATTCGAGGACCTGGGCGACTTCGTCGACGTGCACGGCGGGGTCGACGTCCCGAAAGACACGGCGGATCACCCCACTTCGGTCGATGATGAAGGTCATCCGGGCGTGGAAACCGAAGCGGCTCGGCACCCCAAAGGCCTCGGCGATGGTGCCCTCGGTGTCGGCAAGCAGCGGGAAGGAGAGGCCGTGTTCCTCGGCAAACTCGGCGTGGCTCGCCGAGTCGTCGCTCGACACCCCGACAACCTTCGCTCCCAGAGCTTCGAGGCGGTCCCGGGCGTCACGAAATGCGCAGGCCTCGGCGGTGCAACCAGGCGTCTCGTCCCGAGGGTAAAAATAGAGGACCACGGGGCTGCCCCGGAGGCTCGCGAGGCTGACGCTCTGACCGCGTTGATCGGGCGCCGTGAAGTCCGGGGCGCGGTCGCCGACCTCGGGCGCGCCCGCCGTCGACGCCGGAGACGCGCCTTCGTCGGCCCCGCCGCAAGCCGAGAGTACGCCGGGAAGTGAAAGCACGGCGACGACGAGGAGAGAGCGGATCACGCGATAGAGATGGGGCCTTCGGCGAGGGATGTCCAGCGGCGCAGAAAATGGGGAGTACACTGCCGGCGATGATTCGCCTCGCCCCCACGGCCCGGCTCGTTGCCCCGGCTGTCCTGGCTGCCTGGGTCGCCTTGGCTGTACCGACTGTCCTCGTCGCCGCGTGCGGAAGCACCATGCAACGGGAGCCGGCCCAAGGCCCTCGCCACGGCGACGCACCCCCGTCGGCGGCCCCTCGCGCTCTTCTGCCTCCGAAGACCCTCGCCCTCGGGAGGCGCCACCTCTGCGTCATCGAAGGGGGAGAGGTCTTCTGCCGGGGAGCCGGTGACCTGGGTCAGCTCGGCAACGCCGACCTCGAAGACCACGACGCGTTGATCCGTGTCCCCGGAATCACGAGGGCCGAGCGAATCGCGGCGGGAGACCACGCGACCTGCGTCGTCGAAGCGGGCGGCGCGATCACCTGCTGGGGGAGCCTCGGCGAGGCGGTGGCGACCGCGCCGCGACGCATCGGCGGCGTTCGTCAGGCAGTCGACATTGGACTGAGCCGGCGGCGCGCCTGCGCGGCCCTCGCCGATGGCACCGTCACCTGCTGGGATGGGGCGGGGCAGAGCGAAACCATCGCCGGCATCTCGGACGCGGTCGCCATCACGTCCGGTTGGTTCCACAGCTGCGCCCGGCGGGCCGATGGCCGGGTGTCCTGCTTCGGCGGCGACAGCTGGGGTGCCCTCGGCGTGGACTCGCCGGACGCGACGGTCATCGAGGTCGATGACGTCCGGGATGCGGTCTCCGTCGACGCGGACGCAGTTCACGCGTGCGCCGTCCAGGGGGACCAGACGGTGGCCTGCTGGGGGCAGCCGAGGCCGACGGTCTCCGGCGTCCGAGACGCCGTGGCCATCGGCGTCGGCCGAAGCCATGCGTGCATCCTGCACCAGGGAGGGCTCGTTTCCTGTGTCGGCGAAGGGACCCACGGGGAGCTCGGCGACGGACACCGAGAAAGTTCTCAGACCCCGGTCCCCGTCGAAGACCTGTCCGCTGTGACCGAGCTCGTCGTCAGCGGGGAGACCAGCTGCGCCCGGGGGGCTGACGGGTTCCGCTGCTGGGGAGCACTCTGGCCCTTCGCCGTCGACACCCCCGGCTACCGGACGAGGCCCTCGCCCCTGCGCCGCGTTTCGCCCGAGGCCACCCCAGCGCCCCCGGGCGAAACGCCGCCCCCATCCATCATCCTCGAAGGAGCGAGCATCGAAGCCGCCGCACAATTGGTCGGCGAGGTTTTCGACGTAGAGGTGATGGTCACCGCCGGCGAGGGCGCGCCTTTGACCGGCACGCTGCCGCCCACCTCGGCGCGCGCCGCATTGCGCGCACTCGCGGAGCTCGCCGGGGTCACCTATCGGTCCCGGACCCACCCCAGGGTGCACACCCTGACCGATCGAGGAATCGCGCGGGCGGCCACCAACCCGGCCCCGGCCGGGGCACCTGCGGCCTCACCGGCACCACCGACCTTGCCGCTCTCGTTGCAGCTTTTGCCCTGCCCCCACGAATCACGGGAAGAGGCTGAAGGCACCCAGCTCCCTCGGGCGCTGCCCTGCGCCCCGAGCGACACGCTCCGTCTCGTGGGGGTAGCCGGCGGTAATCCGGCCCGGGCCCTGGTCGTCGCGGACGGCCACGGGGCGGCGGTGGTCACCCTGGGTACCGCCGTGGGGGCCCCGGAGCCCCACTGGACGTCGGGTACCCGGGACACCGAGACCGAAGTGCGGGGTCCCCGCCGAGCGCTCAGCACCTCGCTCGAGGCCAGGGCGATCGGCCCCCGGGTCGTCTATTTGAGCCGCGGTCCCGACGGACCTGGGCGGCTCCTCGTGCTCGGCGCACCGGCCCCCCGAGACTCGCCGGACTCCCCTAGGGACTTCTGAGGAACACAAAATGCTCCATTTTGGAGCATTTCGCGTTCCAAGCGCATTTGCCGTTCCACAACGGAATCTGAATTTCCGAGTTGTTCTGGATCAATTCGCTTCCCTATGACGGCCCAATTCGTGCTCCATGGAAGTTACATGGAGACCCGCCCCCGCGTAGTCCCTCCCCTAGCCCTGCCCTCGGCACTCGGCTTGTCGCGCCTCGCCTTGCTCCCCTGGCTGGCCTGGCCCCTCTGCCTGGCCGCGGCCTGCAACGGGGCAATCGGCGATGCCGCCCCGGCCGGCTCCGGCGGCCCCACCCCCATCCCAGGCTCCCCCGACTACTGCCAGCAGATCGTCGCCGAGCCCGGCCACGTCACGCTCCGGCGCCTCAACCGCACCGAGTACAACAACACCGTCCAGGACCTCCTCGGCACGACCAGCGCACCGGCGGACGTCTTCCCCGAGGACGACGAGTCCGGCGACGGCTTTGACAACAACGGCGCGATTCTGAGCCTCGGCGACCTCCTGATGGAAAACTACGACGCCGCCGCCAGGTCGCTCAGCGCCGAAGCCCTCGGTGCCGCCTCCGCCGCTCGGGGGCGCTACCTCGACTGCGACGCCGGAGCCCTCGGCGAAACGGCCTGCGCCCGGGACTTCGTCGAACGCTTCGGCCTCCGGGCTTATCGCCGCCCCCTCGATGCGACCGAGGCCGACCGCCTGGTCGCCTTGTACGAAAACGCCAGGGCCGAGGGCGAGAGCCACGATGAGGCCATCGCGCTGACCATGCGCGGCATTTTGATGTCGCCGAAGTTCATCTTCCGCGTCGAGGTCGGTGCCGAGTCGCCGGATGTGAACCGCCTCGGCGACTACGAGCTCGCTTCGCGGCTGAGCTACTTCCTCTGGCAGAGCATGCCCGACGAGGAGCTCCTGACCCAGGCCGGGGCGGGGCTCCTCCAGGACGAAGAGGAGCTGCGCGTCCAGGTGGACCGCATGCTCGCAGACGAGAAGTCCGACGCATTTTTCCTGAACTTCGCTGGCCAGTGGCTGCAGCTCCGGCGCTTCGCTTATGCCACCCCCAACGCCGAGCTCTTCCCAGAGTTCGACGCGGCCCTGCGCCAGGCGATGACCCAGGAGACGCTGCTCTTCGTGCGCCACGTCGTCGAGTCCAACGCGCCGGTCTCGACTCTCCTCCGGGCGGACTTCACCTACCTCAACGAGCGCCTCGCTGACCACTACGGCATCGCCGGTGTGACCGGCCCCGAGTTCCGGTACGTGGCCCTCGACACGGCGGATCGCGGCGGCATCCTGACCCAGGGGTCCATCCTGACGACGACCTCCCACCCCGACACCACCTCGCCGGTGCGCCGCGGCGAGTGGGTCCTCGACAACCTGCTCTGCTCACCGCCGCCGGACCCCCCAGCCGACGTCGACACCTTCATCCAGTCCGAAGAAAACGCCGGACTGAGCCTGCGCGCCAAGCTCGAACGGCACCGCGAGGACCCGGCCTGCGCCGCCTGCCACGACCTGATGGACCCCATCGGCTTCGGCATGGAGAACTTCGACCCCATCGGCCGCTTCCGCACCGAAGACCGTGACGGGAACCCGATCGACTCGAGCGGTGTGCTGCCCGACGAAACGAGCTTCGTCGGTGTCGCCGAGCTCAGCGGCATCCTCCACCAGGATGAGCGCTACACGACCTGCGTGACCGAGAAGGTCCTCACCTTCGCCCTCGGCCGCAGCCTCGGCAACGAAGACCGTTGCTTCGTCGAAGAGATCGTCGGCCAAGCCCAGGTCCGAGACACCTCGCTCCGAGAGATCGTCACCCAGGTCGTATTGAACGAAGTCTTCCGGTCCGCCGGCGGCCGAGAGGAGAGTCCCTGATGAAGAAGAAAAGCTGGCATCTCTCCAGGCGCCTCTTCCTCGGCGGGGCCGGGGCGACCATCGCCCTCCCCCTCTTCGAGTCGATGATCCCCACGCGGCGTCGCGTGGCCCGGGCAGCGACGGACACCGGCGTGCGCCTCGCGTTCATCTACGTGCCCAACGGGATGATCCGCACCAACCTCATGCCCACCGCCGTCGGGGCGGGATACACGCTGCCGTCGGGCCTCGCGTCCCTCGCGGACCTGCAGGACGACTTCTGTGTGCTCTCGGGCATCGCCAACAAGGTCGGCGGCGGCTCCTACACCTACCCTGACGGGACGACGTCGAGCGACGGTCCCGGGGACCACGCGCGCGACACCGGCACGTTCCTCACGGCGGCGCGCCTCAAGAAGACGTCCGGCGACGACATCCGGAACGGCATCAGCGTGGACCAGGTCGCGGCGAACGCTCTGCGCGAGTTCACCCCGGAGCTTCCATCCATCGAGCTGGCCACGAAGGAGGGCAGCTACGGCGGGGACTCGGGATACGCGCCGATCTACAAGAGCAACATCTCGTGGGCGAGCGCGACCATGCCGATGCCCAAGGCGACCAATCCCCAGTCGGTCTTCGACCGCCTCTTCGCCGGCATCGACCCGACGGCGACGGCGATGGAGCTCGAGCGCCGGCGGCGTCTCGACCAGAGCGTCCTCGACTACTGCATCGAAGACATGCACGACCTCGAACGCCGCCTCGGGACCCGGGACCGAGAGAAACTCGACGAGTACCTGACTTCGATCGAGCAGCTCGAAGTGCGCCTCGCCGCCTCAGGCGGCGGAGCGTCCTGCGACCCCGGGACGAGGCCCGGCGATCCGAGCGACTTCCGGCAGAAGACCGACATCTTCTACGACCTCATCACCATGGCGTTCCAGTGCGACCGCACCCGCGTCGCCAGCATGATCCTTCAGAAGGACAACAGCGTTTACGACTTCGTCAACGTCGACGGATCCAACATCAGCAGCGCCCACCATCAGATCAGCCACCTCGACGGCGGGGCCGCCGACGCCCGGAAGATCATGGCCATCAACGAATGGCAGATGCAGTCCTTCGGGTCCCTCTTGCGCAAGATGCAGGCGGTGACCGAGGCCGACGGGGCGACGCTCCTCGACAACTCCCTCATCCTCTTCGGCGGCGGCATGGACGCCACCGGAGACCGCGATGGTGACTTGATCTCCGAAGCGTCGGGGCCGGTTCACCGTCACACCAACATGCCCCTCTTCCTCGGAGGCCGGGGCGGCGGAGCCGTGACCTCGGGACGCCACATCGAGTGGACCGGCGCCGAGCCGGTCGCCGACCTCTACATCTCGATGCTCGCCGCGGCGGGGGTGGACGTCGACACCTTCGGCGTCGAGGGCACGGGGCCGATCTCCCAACTCGCGGGCTGACCTCTACTCGGCCAAACGCTACTTGGCGTTCGCGTCGGCGTCGGTGGCGATGCGCGCGAAGATCGCGTCGACGAGCCAGTGCAGGTGCGCGGCCCGCTCGGCGAGAGCCTCTTCGCTCATCATCGGTCCGCGAAAAATATCTTCGAGAGTCCGGGCGTGGCTGAAGTAGTGATTGATCGCGCCGGCGACGGTGACGTAGAGGTGCTCGATCGAACTCGGGCCCTCCTCGGGGACCGCCCCCGCCACCTCTTGCCGAAGCCACTCGACCAGAGGGGTGACGCTCTTCTGGATGTTCTCGCTGTGCGGCGAGTCGGAGGCCAGCACACTGATCACGAGCATCAGGTAGCGCCGGTTGTCGACGAGGTACCGAAAGTACACGTCGACGACGCGATGCATGCGTGCCCGGGGATCTCCTTCGCCGGCTACGGCCTCCGTGAAAAGCTCGCGCTGCCGCTCGTAGTAGCCGTCGAGGACCTCGTCGAAGAGCTGCTCCTTGCTGCCGTAGTGATAGAAGACGGCGGCCTTGGTCACGCCGGCTTGGCCCGCGATCGTCGCGACGCTGGTGCCCTCGTAGCCGGTGGCGCAGAAGAGCCCTGCGGCTGCCTCTCGAATCTTCGCCCGGGCGGGGGCTTCGGATGAAGGGCGGGCAGAGGCAGGGGCGGGGGCTGACTCGGACTTCGTCATTTGCATCGCGGGCACCATCTCATCACCAAATACGGACTATAACTCCGGACCCGGGTAAAGACAAAGCCCCCCCTCTCGCCTGGGCCCCGGGCCGTCAGCCCGTGCGGGTGATGATGTGGTAGCCAAAATCGGTCTCGATGACTCCGCTCACGTCACCGACGTTCATCCCGAAGGCCGAATCCTCGAACGCTTTGACCATCTGGCCGCGGCCAAAGCTGCCGAGATCGCCGCCGCTCTTCCCAGACGGGCAGTCGGAGTGCTCCTGGGCGAGGGCGGCAAAATCACCGCCAGCGTCGATGCTCGCCTTGAGTTCGGCGATCTGCGTCTCGGCCTCGGCCTTGGATCGAGCCGCCGAGGAGCGGGAGGACCCCGAGTACATGAGGAGGATGTGACTGGCGCGAACCTGTTCAGACATGATGTTCCCTTTTTACTTCTTCGATCGATTGGCGCGCTTCCGCGCCTGGCGGGGCAGCGTCAGCCGCCCGGCGGCCTCGCAGACCGCGGCAGATAGAGTACCTCGGCGCCGTCCAGGATCGACAGCGACGGCGAACCGGTGCTGGCGCTGGCGACGCTGATACCACCAACGCTGAGCATGCCCAGCTGTTTCAGGGCAGACGTGGTGTGCATCGCCCGGGGGCTGCGCATCACGAAGCGCGACGGGGAGAGCTCGGCGTTGCCCGAAGAGATCCGACCGGTGAAGAGCTCGATGCTCGGCTGGGCCGTCCACAGGAGATTGGCGATGCCGCCAGAGATGACGACGCTGCCGTCATCGAGGGTGGCGGCGCCGGCGAGGGCGTGGGGTGAGTTCGTCGCGGCGCCGAGGACGTCGCCGGTCGCGCCATCGACGGAGTGGCTGCGCGGCGGGCCCCCGCCCATCGACGGGCAGAGCTCGGTGCCCGCGAAGTCGGGGACGGAGCCTCCCGGCATGCACGACGGACCCATCCAGCCGACCACCAGAGCGTGGTCGCCGCTGGTGCCGATCGCCGCGACCGAGGGCCCGAGGAGAGCAAACTCGGGATGATCGCCGGCCCCAGGGTAGGAGGTGGTCGTCGCGTTCTCGACGCTGCCGTTGGCCGCCGTCGGGTCTGGGGTCCATATCTCGGCCAGCTCGTCGTTGCTCGCGGCGGCGGGGGTGCCGCCGAAGATCCACACCTGCCCCGATGCGAGTTCGACAACGCCGGGGGAAGTCCGGACCGTCGTGAGCATGGCCCCTGCGTTGTCGTAGGTGCCATAGCCGCCGGCCTTCTGATCGTCGTAGACCTCGTAGGTCGCGTGGCCAGAAACGCCGTCACGGCCGCCGACGATCAAGATGCGGTTGCCGTTGGTGCCGAGGGTCGCGGCGGCGGAATGAAGGAAACGCTCTTGGTTCAGGCGCCCTACGACGCCGCCGTTGGCAGCGGAGCCGGTGAAGCCGCCGCGCCCCGGGTCCCCGTCACCGTCAGCGTCGTGCTCTTCGCGATTGGCGTCATGGAGGAAGACCTCGAAGCTGGCGTGGGCCCCCGGTGTGTCGTCGGCGTTCAGCGGCTGCAGGATCGGTGTGTAGCCCGAGGGAGCAGCGGGGTCGCCGATGGGGATGAGGCCGAAGATGGCCTTCGCCGCGCCCCCGGCGATGATCACTCGCCCGTTGCCGAGGGCCGTCACCGTGTGACCGCCCCGGGCGGCGAGCATGCCCCCTTGGACCTCGTAGAAACGTGAAGTGGTCACGCTGAAGACCCACGCCTTGTTGGTCGCGGCCAGGGTGAAACACACGGTATCGGCCGGGAAGAAGGCGGGGCAGGTTGCGCCGCCGGTGACCCGGTCGAAGCCCCCGGCCACGAGCACACGCCCGTCGGGGAGGGCCGTCGCGCCCTGAAGAAAGACCGCCGGCGTATCCTCGGCGACCGTCGGGGCGCTGACCCCCATCTCGTACATCTTGAGGTCAGCGTAGTGGCGCTGCCCCGGGGCGAGGACGATGGGACCAACGTGGCCGACGTAGGCGAACTGCCCGCCCATGCGATTGCCCTCGACGTCGATGTCGATGGGCACGCCGGTCGGCAGGTTCGAGAGGATGGGCAGGCTCAGGTAGGGCGTGCCGTCTGGGTCGGTCTCGAAGTTCGCGACGCTCTGGGTCACGTCGACGCTCTCGCCTTCGATGGTCCGGATGACCCGAATTTGATGCAGGTCGGCG